>USKH01000280.1 GCA_900555125.1 uncultured Clostridium sp. | reverse complement strand
CAGATACTTATGAGAATAGTCAGAAGCGCAGATGAAATAACAAACGAAGTATACAAAACGGTTGATAAATATACTGTTCCGAAAATAAGCGTTTTCGTGGAAATCAACCCGAATAATTTAAGCTGAGAGGAGAAATTACTATGGCAATAAGAAACATTGTTAAGTACGGAAACCCCGTTTTGAGAGAAAAATGTCGTGAAGTTACCGAATTCGACGAACATCTTGCTACTCTTCTGGACGATATGAAGGAAACTATGCTTTCTGCCGACGGCGTCGGGCTTGCCGCGCCTCAGGTTGGAATAATAAAGCGCGTTGTGGTTCTAAGTCAGGATCACGAAACTTTTTACGAACTTATAAATCCCGTGATCACAAAAAGAAAGGGCAGTCAGGTTAATATGGAAGCCTGCCTCAGCGTTCCGCATAAACACGGCGACGTCGAACGTCCTCAAAGCATAGTAGTCGAAGCGTTCGATCGTCACGGCGAAAAGCAGGTGTATCGAATCAAAGGTTTTTTAACGGTAATTTTCTGCCATGAAATAGACCACCTCGACGGTATTTTATACACCGATAAAGTCATCGGCGAAATCAAGGAGGACTAAGCGAGTGATTAAAGCGGTTTTTCTCGGAACTCCTGCGTTTGCTTTGCCGGCTATGAACAGCCTTTCGGAAGTCGCCGAAATAATTGCGGTTGTCTGTCAACCGGACAGAGCAAAGGATCGTAAAGGCAATTTTATTTTCTCGCCGGTAAAAAAAGCTGCGCTCGAAAAAAACATTCCGGTTTATCAGTTTGAAAAAATACGGCGCGACGGAGCGGAAACGCTTAAAGCGCTTGCTCCGGACATAATGGTAACGTGTGCATACGGACAGATTTTATCTCAGGAAATACTGGATATTCCGAAGTACGGCGTAATAAACGTTCACGGCTCGCTATTGCCCGAATACCGCGGAAGCAGTCCTCTTCAATGGTCGCTTATAAACGGAGAAAAAACCACGGGCGTAACTATTATGCGCACCGATATCGGAATGGACACCGGCGATATGCTTAGAAAGGTTGAATTCGATATTCCGGACGACATGTATATAGACGAGCTGTTTATCAAAGCGGCAAACGAGGGAGCAAAACTGCTTAAAGAAACGCTTCCCGACTATATTGCCGGAAAAATAACGCCCGAAAAACAGGACGAAAGCAAGGCAACCAAGTGTGTTATGCTGAAAAAAGAAGACGCTCTCATCGATTGGACTCAGCCCAATTACGTTATTCGCAACAAAATAAGAGGAATGGGCTACGGATATACGTTTTATAAAGGCGAAATGCTGAAAATATTCCGCCTTTCGCTTGCTAACGGCAACGGCAGACCGGGCGAAATAGTCGTGGGAAACAAGGCTATAAAGGTATATTGCGGACAGAGCGCACTTACGCTCGAACAATTACAGCTTCCCAATAAAAAGAAGCTCGATTGCCGCGAATTTTTAAATGGCACGAAAATGACAAGCGGAGAAGTGTTTACTATTGACTAATTACGAAAGACAAAAATTTGTATACGGATTGCTTTGCAAAGTATATTTCGACAAAGCATACTGCGGAATAGTCTTAAACGACGGCATAGGTCTGGCACCGGAAGGAGACCGTGCTTTTATTACGAAAGTATTCTACGGGGTAATCGAAAAGGACGTGTATCTTAATTACGCCCTGTCTGCGCTTGTAAAACAAGCTCCGCAGCCCAAAGTGGCGCTGGTAATGAAAATAGGGCTGTATCAGCTGTATTTTACCGACCAGGCTCCGTATGCGGTGGTATCGTCTTCGGTCGATCTCGTTAAATCTATAGGAAAAAAAGAAGTTGCGGGTTTTGTAAACGCAACGCTTAAAAACTATAAAAAAGTCCGATTTCCCGATAAAACCGATAAGATTAACTATTTGTCGGTATTCGGCGGCGTTCCCGTTTGGCTTGCGAAAAAGCTTTCCGCCGAGTATGGCTTTGACAGTGCGCTTGAAACGCTTACCT
>USKH01000279.1 GCA_900555125.1 uncultured Clostridium sp. | reverse complement strand
CGAGTTGCATTTCGTCTATGGACGGGGCGACAACCCCGTAACCGGTTTCCTTGACGCTGTCAAGCGCGGACTTGATTTTGTCGTACTCTTTTTTAGCCCCGGACAGCTCCTTAACATACGACATAAGCGCAAAATCGTCGCCGATATCGTCGCCGCAGGTATCGGACAAAGCCTTATAAAAAAGCCCTTCTTTTACTTTTACCGTACATGTAATTTTACCGTTGCCGAGATCGACATTGTCTATCGTCGCCCCTTCAAAATACTCGCTGTTTTCAAACGCTTTGACGATATTGTACGAATCGGACATTTTGCTCATGTTTTCGCAGGAAGACAATACCCCAGAGCAGAGCGAAGATATTATTTCGTTTTCGCGAGGCAGCGCACGCACCCATTTGTTTACGTTCACGCTGACATCCGAAAGCGGGAACTCCATCAAAAGATTTTCGAGTATATGCAAAATATCTTCTTCTGCAAGATTTAATACGTCCACAGGCATAACTTTTGCCGAATATTTTTCGCTTAAATTAGCCGCAAGTTTCTGCGTTTCCGACGATGTCGGTACGGATGAGTTGAGAATTATTATAAAAGGTTTCCCGAGAGAAGTCAGCTCGCCCACGACGCGTTCTTCGGCAGCGACATAATTTACTCTCGGAATTTCGGTATCTATCGAGCCGTCGGTGGTTATCACTATTCCTACCGTTGCGTGCTGCCGTATAACCTTCTGAGTGCCTGTTTCCGCCGCTTTTTCAAACGGCATAGCCTCTTCCGCCCACGGAGTCGTTACCATACGCGGATTGTTATCTTCGTCAACGTTGCCGCTTGCGCCTTCGATTAAATAGCCCACGCAATCCACGAGCCGAACCTTGACGTCCACATTTCCTCCAAGACTAAGCTTTACCGCTTCGTTAGGAACAAATTTCGGCTGCGTCGTCATAATAGTTCTTCCGTTCGCACTTTGCGGCAACTCGTCGCGAACACGATTTTTTTCTTCTTCGTTTTCCATTTTCGGAAGCACTGTGCTTTTCATGAAATTAGTAATAAAAGTGGACTTGCCGGCGCGCACCGGTCCCACAACTCCGATATATACGTCGCCGCCGGTGCGCTCGCGTATATCCCTGTAAATATCGTACTCTTCCATACAAAAATCCTCCACAATGATAGTACATTCTATGCGGAGGATTTTTTATTATTCGTAATTAATTCATTTGTTTTCAGCTAAACGCACAAATCTGCTTTATCGTCTTTTTTGCCGGAAGGTTTATCTTTCTTATCCTTTTTCGCAAACAGATTGATTTTGTTTTCGGTTCCGAGAACAAGCCTTTCGATATTTTTTCTGTGCATAAAAATTATGGCAGCAAGTATTGCCAGTAATGCCGCGCCGCCTACATAATCGCCCATATAAAACTCGCGGACGCTCTCGACGATTAACGGTATTCCCACACCTACGAACGAGCCTATAAAGCCTATTTTTGTAACAATGATGACTATAAGCAGCATCACAAACGAAGCAAGCCCCAGCCACGGATTAAGTACTATGCAAATCCCCAGCGTGCTGGCGACTCCTTTTCCGCCTTTGAATTTGTAATAAATCGGAAAAATATGCCCGATAATAACGCCCAGCCCGCACACGCAGGCGCCGATACGACTCCCGTCGAAAGAAAACGGCGTACCGAGCAGATACCATCCGAGCAATGCCGGCAACGCGCCCTTGATTGCGTCCATAAACAAAGTAAGCGCGCCCCACCACAAACCTACGCTGCGAACCATATTCATGGCTCCTGGATTACCGCTGCCGAGATTGCGTATATCGTAACCGAGAATACGACAAATTATTATGGCATTGTTGACGCTGCCGCCGAGATAGGATACAAATATACAGGCGACATAAGCTACTATCTGAAGAAATATAAACATCAGGACATGCCAACCTCCTCTTTACGATTGTTGAACACCAGTTTTATAGGCGTTCCGGAAAAATCAAAAGCACGGCGAAGCGAGTTTTCGAGGTATCTTCTG
>USKH01000278.1 GCA_900555125.1 uncultured Clostridium sp. | reverse complement strand
GAATACGTGACGTCGTTTGTCGCGCGATAAAAAAAGAAAACCATAGTCATTACGCAGAACGTGTTAACGCACGAGCCCACCGCGCAGGATATTATCATAGCCGGTATTTCAGCCCATTTGCCGAGCATTCTTATAAGGCGATATACGCCCCACACGGATACCCCCACTGCCATTCTCGGCAAGACGGACACGAGAGGATTGACAAAATACTGTGTAAATCCGCCCGGATATATCACGCTTGTCACAAGCGACATTATTCCGAACACCGCTCCTGTTGCAAGCGCGTTTACGAAAGTAGGTCTTAGGAGAATGCAGACATACACGACGGTAAGCGTGACGATTGCCGCATTGATGGGCAGAAAACCCGTAACCATGTGGTCGAGCAGTCTTGCGACAAAGGTAAGCGCGCAGACAGTTGCGTACCAGACGACTTCTTTTGCTGTTTTATTCATTTTTTAACTCCCGTTGGACTTCGCGTAAAAGCGATAGCCCACAATTTGAAAAAATATTAGTTTGTTCCGTCGGAATTCCGTACGGACCGATATAGTATATCACACGTTTTGGTTTATGGCAAGCGTTATCGCTTATTTATCTCAATATAGCAATTTGTAAAATAATTTATTTTGAATCCGATTGAAAATCCGTCTTTACCGAGCGAAAAGTCCTGTCGAAAACGAGATCGACTCTGCTCAATCTGCCTTTTCCTATCGTAATCGTACGGCTTAGCGGCATATCGGTTTTACCCGAAACGACATCGCGTATTTCGGCAAGCATTCCGCAGTCGGGGCATTTAAAAGCACTGACCCGAACAAAAAGAGAGCCGGACTTTTCGGTTTTTATGTACTTACACTCGGGCTGTTCGTAATTATTGCCTTTTTTATCTTTCGGCGAAAGATACGACTGCTTTCCGCACGGACAGGACAGGCTTTCAACCGAATGCTTATCGCACAATCCGTATACGGAAAAACTTTCGTACTTTAATAGAGGCACATGACTTGTAGTCCGAACGCTCTTTACTTCGGCGTTGCAATCGGGACAGGAATATTTTATCGTAACGCCGCTTTCGCAATCGTTTTTATTTCCCGTAAACTCGTACGACAAATTGTAATTTCGGTTGTGAGCAATCGTTTTATACACCGTATACTCATCGCCGCAAACCGAACAGACAAATACGTCCGCGGCAGCGGTTCCGCAACCGTCGCCGACCGTGCTTTTATCCTTATTTAATATATAGTTATGGTGCGTTACCGAATCGACTTCCTCACTCTCGGGAATGATCGTAAACGCTCCCGTATCGACGTTTTTCATAAGCCGGACTTCGCGGCGCAGCGAAATTTGTTTTTCGTACGGCTCCGTGGCGGTATAGTCGGACAAAGCGGCAAATATCAGGGCTAGCCGATCGGAAGAGAGATTTATCTTTGCTCCGATTTTATTGTCTTTAAGTTCGTACGCTGCCGCGCTTACGCTTTCGGTTCCGTATAAATCGAACGCGTAGATATGCGCTTCGTAGCCCGAACAATCCTTCTTCCACACTTCGACCGCAGGAACGGCGTCTACGGTAAACGCCGAAACATATTTTTCAAGCGAAATAACGTAGCTTTTGACGGTCTTTTCGTCAACCACTATACGGCTTACGATATTAAACGTCGAATTAAGCTCGAAACGGCTTTGTTCGGCATTATACGACAGCGTGTGATTGCGGAATAGCGCCTTCTGCTCCGCGGAAGAAAGTTCGCGCGTTTTTATTTCGTCCGAGGCAGTCGACAGAGTTATTTTTTTCTCCTCTCCCGCGTCGGACAAAAACCGCACGCTGCCCTCGCGTCCTTGCGCCATCTGTGCCGAAAAAAGCACTCCTACCGGGCTTCCGTCGACATAACCGGCAGTTATAACACTGCGTGCGCCGTTTTCATAACCGAGAAAACGCGACAGCGTGTCTTCTATTCTTTTTGACGGGATTACGCCGCCGAAAAAGGCGTTTGCAGCCTCGCAGACTGTTTTACTGCGGTTTTTTTCGAGAAAAGAAAG
>USKH01000277.1 GCA_900555125.1 uncultured Clostridium sp. | reverse complement strand
AAAGTTCTCCTGATAGATCTTTTTGCTAAGCGCGTCAAACTCTCTTCCCTCGTGTTTTTTCAACAGGTCGTTGCGCTTTATGTCATATATTATTTTAAGCCGCAACTCGTCATCGGGCATAGTTCCTTTTTCTCTTGCGAACAATTCTTTATAAGTGTCGCCCAGTTCGATAACGTCGAAATGAAGATAGGGATCGACGGGAGTGAGCAGTTTGCCGTCAATCCACACTTCGCCGTAAGTGGGGTGTTCGAGAAGATTCATACACCTTAGAAGTGTGCTTTTCCCACTCCCGGACGGGCCCACGATTGCTACCACTTCGCCCTTTTGAATCTCGCACGAAACGCCGTTAAGCACATGCAGATCTCCGAAGTATTTATAAATATTTCTAATGCTTATCACTTTTTCTCAGTCTCCTTTCTATAAGACGCTGAAGTTGTTGAAGCCCTAACACAACGAGAAGATAAATTGCGGCGATTATAAACAAAGGCATATACAACTCCATATTCTGGACGGTTATCGTATCCTTGATTTTCGTAAGGTCTATTATTCCGACATAGCCGGCAACCGATGTTTCCTTAACCAGCGTGATAAATTCGTTGAACATAGTAGGGATTGCGCTTTTAAGAGCCTGCGGGAGTACTATTTTGAAAAAAGTCTGAAGCCAGGTCATACCCAAGCTTCTTCCCGCTTCGGTCTGACCGTAATCGACCGAATTAATACCTCCGCGAAGTATTTCGGACATATACGCTCCGCTGTTTATGCCGAAAGTAACAATCGCCACATAAATGCCGTTTGTGTATTTTATACCGAAAAAGCCTTGCGATTTTATTCCCGCAAGCAAAACGAAATAGCATATAAACAGCTGCAATACGACAGGCGTTCCGCGAATGACGGTTACGTACACATGGGCTATTGCGTTGAGTATTTTCACAAACACGTTGTTTTTGGGCGCAACGCGCACGCACGTGACTATTACGCCGATAAGCAAGCCCAGCAAACACGCTCCTATTGCGATTATCAGGGTGTTTCTTAAGCCTACGAGATACAATTTCCAGCTGCCGGCATCTATAAAGCAATCATAAAAGGTTTGCCATAAATTTTTAAACATTATAATATTTTCCTTAACACGCAACAAAAGAGCCGATGTTTTCGGCTCCCGTTGCTATTTTTTCAGAGTGACAGATCGACTATTATTCCTTAACCGCACTATACTGAACAAACCATTTTTCGATTTGATCTTTTCCGTCTGCGTCTTTAACCAACAGTTCGTCGAGAGCGGCATTGACTTTTGCGATAAGGGCGGTGTTTCCTTTCTTTGCAACTATTCCGTATTTCTCGGCTTCTACGCCTTCGATTGCGGCGTATGCAATCGTGTTGTCGTTTGCGGCGAGCTGAGCGGCAACCTGCGAGTCGACGACAAGGTACTTGCTTCCGCCGGACGTTTTAACTTCCTGAAGCGCAGCCATTACCTGTGCGAAATCGGTCTTGGAGGAAATTCCCCATTCGGATTCCTTTTCGGAAACGGTGATCTGGCTGGTGGTTCCGGTCTGATAAGTTACGCCCTTGCCGCTGAAGTTGGATACCGCAAACGTTCCGTCTACGAGAGTGGGTTCGGAAGATTTGAGATATACGACAGCCTGATATGCGCTGCCCCAGTAGAATTTGGAAAACTCGACTGCCTGAGCGCGTTTTTCGTCATACGAAATACCTGCGATGCCGAGTGCGTTATCTTCGGAAATTCCGGCTACGATAGTATCGAAGCTTCCGTCGATGACTTCAAGTTCGTAGTTATACTTGTTTGCTATGTATTTAGCGATTTCCATGTCTACGCCCACAACGTCAAGCGAGCCCTTCTGTTTGAATTCCCAGGGGGCAAAGCCGGCTTCGGTGTAAACGATGAGTTTTTCTTTACCGGAATTATTGTTTCCGTTGCATGCGGCAAAAGACATACACATTGTGAGCGCAAGCGCCGCGGTAAGCATAAGCGTGATAAATTTTTTCATAAAATATTCTCTCCTCTTCGCCGTA
>USKH01000276.1 GCA_900555125.1 uncultured Clostridium sp. | reverse complement strand
AGTCCGAATCGGAAAGCGAGAGCGAATCGAAGAACAAGTTTGAAGATTTCGATTATGACGAAGCAGGGCTTAAATTTGAAGAAATTAACGGCGAAATGGTTCTTACAGGTGCTGAATACGCAAAGGGTAATATTGTTATTCCTGCCGAATATGACGGAAAACCTGTAAGAAGAATCAAGAAAAATGCGTTTTTAAACCAAAGTAACGTTATATCAATCGTAATTCCCGACAGTGTTTACGAAATCGGTAAAAGTGCATTTGAAAGATGCATAAACATGAAGAGCGTAACATTTGGCGCAAATGTTAAAGTTATCGGTGAATGTGCGTTTAATCAAGACGGAAGATTAACAAATATAGTGCTTCCCGAAAGCGTGGAAACAATAGGGGCGCAGGCATTTAATTTGTGTAAAGGCTTAACAGAAGTAACACTCGGAAAAAATGTTAAAGAAATTAAAGTGCAAGCATTTAACCAATGCACAAAGCTTGCAACGTATAATTACAGCGGAACAAAGCAAAACTTTCTCGATATCAAAAAATATTCTTTATGGAGCGGAATAAGCGATATAGTACAAAATCATTCTGCGGAATATATTATAAAATGCTCGGATGGCGAACTTAGCTGGCGGGAAGTTTGGAATTGGATAAAAATTTAATTGTCTTTTCGAACTGAAACTTAATAAACTCCGAAACGGATTTCGATAGTCTGTTTCGGAGTTTTTTTTCATATATTTAAATATGAATAATTTTTTCAGGGTTGCGGCGTTCGTTCTGGTGCTTGCGGCGGCTGTTTTTGTCCCTTTCAAGGCTTATCCCGAAACGTCCGCGCCCGATAAAAAGCCCGTGAACACCGAAGAATACAAAACGGCATTGAACCTTTGGCATATAGATACTTTCGAGGGCGGCACGGGGTCGCGCGCCGATTTTTTAAACGACGTTATTACCGCCCGCGAAGACGACGGAATAATCGTTCTCGTTAAAACTTACACGCTTTCGGGTATGAAAGCGGCTTTTCAAAAAGGGGAGTTCCCCGATATGATTTCGTTCGGCATAGGTGCGGGCGAGGTTATAAAATATGCAAGGGAACTGCCGCAAAAAGGTTTTGCGGGCGGAGAGTTTGGGAAGAAACAATATGCCGTCCCGTGGTGCGCGGGCGGGTATTATCTTATCGAAAAAGGTGAAGATAATCGACTTATAGACGGGTTTTTGAACGGTAATGACCCCAAAAAAAGCGAAAATAGGGGGCTTATCGTATCACAAGGGGAAAACACCATGCCCGTCGTTGCGTTAAAGCTTTCGGGCGTAACGGCGGAGAACGTTTCATATTATCCGCCGACAGAAGCTTACGTTAAATTTCTCGGCGAACAAAACGCTGTGCTTGCCGGTACGCAAAGAGATTTGCGGAGGCTTGAAAAAAGGGGGATAGCTTTTACGGCAAAACCCCTTCACGGATATTCGGATATAGTTCAATATCTTTCGATAACGGCTAAGTCGGACGAAAAATACAAATACGTATTGAAAATCGTAGATTATATTTTAAGCGAAGACGTGCAGAAAAAATTATATAAAATAAGCATGATGAGAGCGGACGGCGGAAAAACGGACGGGGAATTTTACGGCTATGATTTTTCCGAAAACGAGTATACGGCAAGTCCGTTTTTGTTCACGGAGACGATAAAGCAAATTCAGACTGCGCAAAGCGGCAAAATTTCAGGCGATAATTTGCCCGATAATGTTAAAAGTTGCTTAAAACGCCTGAAACAACCTTAAAACACTTGAAATAATAAACGAAATATAGTAAAATAGGAGTAGATTGATGTCTTACAGCGCAATCATTGCAAAAATAGCGGAAAAAAGCGGAGTTAATTTCGCGCTCGATTTCCCTATAGGGCTTAAAACGACGTACAAAACGGGAGGAAAGGCAGACGGCGCACTGTTTCCGTCGAGCTTGGAACAAGCGAAGTCGGTTGTAGATTTGCTTAAGGAATCGAACGTTCCTTACGTCGTTATGGGGTGCGGTTCAAACGTTCTCGT
>USKH01000275.1 GCA_900555125.1 uncultured Clostridium sp. | reverse complement strand
AATTTACCGTAATTTTTTTCGGCGTGAACAGAAAACCGCTGTTTTTTATCGCGCTTCTCACTCTTTCGCGCGATTCCTTAATTGCCGTATCGGGTAAACCGACTATTTCAAAGCCCGGCAACCCGTTGTTGATATCTATTTCGAGGCTGACTTCATATCCTTTAATTCCCTGAAGTCCGAAACTTCTTATTTTGGATAACATCTTTCTCTCCTCTTATTTCGTCTTTATTTCTGAAGAAAATACTTCAACGAGCTTGTAAACGACATGTCGTCCTTTCCTCCTAACGGACAAGCCTTATCGGACATTGCTATATCGATAAGTACTTTTGTAAAGTACGCAAGCATTCCTATCGACAACACCGACAGCGAAACAGCACAGATTTTTCCCCATAAAGAGGTTACAAGCTGAGAATATCCGTCATACGAAGCCGAAGTAAACGCGTCTATCGGCAAATAATTATAATATCCCGCCGAAACGTAAACAAGCGCGGTAATTGCCATTACTAAAATGCTTTCGCCGAACAATATTTTCAGCAGACGTTTTTCCTTCACCAGTGCGAAAGCCATGATAAGCAGCACGAGCGACGGTATCATGGCGGTAGGCGTCATATCGAAATAAGCCGACTGATACAGCATCAAAATAAACGACGCGACTATTGTCAGTATCGCACGATTTTTTCTGCCGAAATATACGACGGCTGTTACCGACGCAGCGATCAAAGCAAACGCTATTATGAAATAAATAGATTGCTGAGAGCGGAACAATACGTTTGTAAGCGCGCCCCCGCGCATAAATATGTTGTAAACACTAAGCGCATTATCCGAATATCTGTTTAACTGAGTCAGCGGATATAAGAAAATCACGTTTATAGTGCTGAAAAATTCGCCGGAGTATTTCTTGGCGGTAAGCGGCAGGCAAATAAGATATTGCACCGCAATGCAAAGTATTGTCGTTACGGGCAATGCTACAGCGGTTATACGATCGCCGTTTTTAAGAGATTTAAGCCACGTATATACATAATACACAAGATACAGCGGGAACAGATAGCTTGCTTCTTTTGCGACAAGTAAAGAAACTGCGTAAGCAACAATCGAAACGACATGTTTTTTCTCTACGAGCGCATAAAAACTGATTGCCAAAAGACACGCAAGCACACTGAAAACGCTCGTCCAGATTGCCGAAGCGAATACGAACAAGGGGCAGAAAGAAACAAATGCCGCCAAAATAAGCGCAACCTGTTTGTTTCGATATTTTTCTGCTGTTTTATATACAACGAGCGCCGTTACGGCGTCGGCTATTATCAAAGGTAATTTAATTACAAGACAGACCATAACGGAAGAGCTTTCAATCCCTGCCGATATCATGCTTCCTGCGGTAAGTCCGACATAGTAAAAGGTAAGCGGATACAAAAATCTCCCGGTAGCACTCGACGTGAGGTCGGAATAAAATCTGCGGATATACTCGCTTGCGCCGCGTTCACTCCATTCGTTTGCGGCTTCGAGAATAACGTAAAGTTCGCTTCTGTTGCCGGCGGAAAGAAAAGACAATGCTACTCTTATAAGTACGCCTGCAACAACTATGATTGCTAAAATCGCGCCTACCCCGAGTTTTCCCGCACTAACAGTCAGTGAAGATGCTTCTTTGTTTACATTTTTAACCAGAAACCAAACGGTTACGGCAACGGTTGCTATCGTTAAGATTATGAACAGCGCGGACAAAGTCCAATCCATAGCGGGATTGCACGCAGCCGCAATCATTTGAAAAGTCATATAACCCTCTCAGTTGTTTTAATATCGCCTGTTTTGCGCTTTTTCGTTGCTTCTAAGCACAACGGGAACGGCGAAACTTCCCGTAAAATAAAATATCCCCTAAATACGATTAAAGCTTCCGCGCGGGAGCGTGTCCGGGCGCGAAAGCTTTTTTTCGTCGTATCAGAGATTACGCGTTGGCGTCAACCTTTGCCATGTGAGCGATAAGGTCGAGAACCTTGTTGCTGTAACCCCATTCGTTGTCGTACCAGCTGATCAGCTTG
>USKH01000274.1 GCA_900555125.1 uncultured Clostridium sp. | reverse complement strand
ACGGAATCAAACAGATATCCGATTACACTTTAAATCACTACAAAATCGACGAAGGCGTTCACAAAACCAATGACGGCGTTTACTTCGATTTGAAAACAGAAATAGATTTATCAAAGCCCGATTATACCTATTCCCAACACGACGAAAATATATACGGCACGCCCGACGCGGAATTTATCCCCGACGAAGAAGAATACCATAACGTCGATTCCGAAGGCAATTATTCATATAATCCGTGCTATGCTTTCAATACTAAGCAAAGAGGATTTATGATTTCCATCGATTCGTTCTGGAATTAACCATACAACAAAAAGAGTCCCCGAGGGACTCTTTTTTGTTGTAAGTAATAAATAAACCCTTGAACGCTCTGCCGTGGCGCGCTTCGTCATGAGCCGGGTTCTAACAATGTAATGTTTTCAGAGTCTTCTATAAAGATAGAAAACAGTAGCATTTATCTGATAAAAACACAATTTATAAACACAAAGCCGTTATAAATTCACGCCGGATAATATTCAGTAAAACAATACAGTTATGGCGTTATATCTCAATCTGCCATTCTTTTAGTTTATGCGATAGTAATTGTATGCGGTGTTCTAACAGGGTTAAATAAAGGTGCCATCTGAAGTTTTTGTTAAATAATTACCGTCTCTTCTCAGCACATGTGTTAATTAAAACATTGTTATTTATTGTCTGATTTATATTCATCGTCATTTCGCCGCGAATACGCGATTTTTCTATCCTTTTTCGTTGAAAATCTGCCTTTTAAACGAGCGTGTTAACGCCTTTTTCGAGAATGTACGTTTTGCCGTTTATAACAACGGAAGTCTCATTCGGAGATTTTACTTCAAGAGTGTTTATTTCGCCGTTTAAAAACGTCGCCGAAATCAGCAAACCGCCGCGTGAACGCAAATTTTTAAACGCGACTCCTCTGCTTCTCCACTCGTCGGGAATGGCAGGAAACAATTCTATACAGCCTTGATGGTCCTGCAAAAGCATTTCATGAAGAGCGTCGCAAAACCCGAACAGACTCTCGAGCGTGAACGGTCTGTAATGAAATCGGGTATAACCGTAATGCTTATAGTCGCCGTTTAAATGGAATCCGTTTTCGGCTACGAAACCTTTACAAAATTGTCCGAGTCGCTCTGCCGCCGCGTTGCCATTTTTCGCCATAGCGTAAATCTGCGCGGACATAGCAAACGAAAAACCTACCCAGTAGCCCGTGCCGAGCATTTCGAGGTTTAAAATCGTGTTTTCGTAAATTTCCTTATGCCTTTCCGTATCGTAGTTTATAAGATGCAACGGATAAAGGCACATAAGGTGCGAAAAATGTCTGTGTGTTTCCGGCAGATACTGCGTTTTATCGAGCATTACGACGCCGCTGTCGTCTATCGCTATATCGTCGAGTTTTTCGAGTATTCTCTCGTATTTTTCCGCATTTTCGCCAAGCGTTTCCGCATAGACTTTCAACGTTCTGAAAAGGTAAATAATCAAAGCCAGATCGAAATTAGAGTTCGGTTCGAGATATGACTTCCTCGTATTGTCGAATATTTCGGGCGAAGAAGAAACCGGTAAGTAATATTTGCCGTTTTTCTCTTGAAAAAGTCCGATTATCGCTTGTCCTACTTCCTTAAAAAAGGGGTATGCCCTCTCTTTAAGAAAATCTTCGCCGCCTGCGTAAAGGTAATATTCGTCAAAACTCTGCGCAGCCCAGATAGTCATCGTAGGCGACAACGAATACTGCGCCCAACCGCCCATCGCCTTGCCGTCCAAAGTCGAACAGGACGGAATCAATAACCCGTCCACGCCGAAAAACTCTTTCGCGAACCTCTCGTATGTCGGCTTCAACTTCCACAGATACTCTATGAACGCCTCGCCCTCTTCCACCCTGTTTGCTTTCAGATAAGACTGATAGGAAAGTTCGGTGTTCGTGTCGTGGTGATAATCTCCTTTCCACGGCGGCAAGCAATCGTTATCCGCAGTCCACACACCCTGAAGAGGCATAGGATATCCGCCCTTTTTCGAACAGCATTTGAAA
>USKH01000273.1 GCA_900555125.1 uncultured Clostridium sp. | reverse complement strand
TATCGGGTTTTGAAATTTTCGGAAAATCGGAAAATTTTTAAAAAGCGGTTGACCGGAGCAGGTGAGATGTTGTAAAATACAATCGTAAACAGTGTATTTCGACTGTGGGAGGTAAAAGCATGAAAATAAAACAAACTGCGGGAAGAAAAACGTTGGGCGATTTCGCACCGAAATTTGCCGAGCTTAACGACGACGTATTGTTTGGCGAAGTGTGGTCTTCGGACGGACTCAGCTTAAAAACCCGTTCCATACTCACTGTTACGACCCTTGTCGCTAAAGGACTTATCGATTCTTCTTTCGAATATCATCTGCGCACCGCCAAGGAAAACGGCGTTACGAAAGCCGAAATGGCGGAAATTTTAACGCACGTCGCATTTTATGCGGGTTGGCCTAATGCGTGGGCGGCATTCCGTAAAGCTCTGGAAGTGTATGAGGGTGACGACGGAAAGTGCGGCGGAATGTTCGGCATTGGCGAACCCAACACGGCATATGCTAAATATTTTATAGGCAACTCCTATTTAAAACCCCTTACCGACCCGAAAAAAACGGTGTTTATGGCAAACGTCACATTCGAGCCGAAGTGCCGCAATAATTGGCATATTCATCATGCAACGTCGGGCGGCGGACAGATTTTGCTGTGCGTTGACGGAAGAGGTTGGTATCGGGAAGAAGGGAAGCCTGCCGTCGAACTTCATCCCGGCGACGTGATTACTATACCCGCAAACGTGAAACATTGGCACGGTGCGGCGAAGGACAATTGGTTTTCGCATATCGCGGTGGAATGTCCCGGCGAAAACACTCAAACGGAGTGGTGCGAAGCCGTTTCGGACGAAGAATACGACAAATTGAACTGAAAAGAGCTATTTTAGCGGTTTTTCAGAGATAAGAGGGATAGCGATGACATATAAAGGTAAGAAATTTTCTGTTTTAGGCGATTCGATAAGTACGCTCGAGGGGTGCAATCCGCCCGATTACGCGGTGTTTTATCAGGGCGAGATGAAATATCGATCGGGCGTTTACGCAATCGACGACACCTGGTGGGGAATAGTTATAAAAACTCTCGGCGGGGAGCTGCTCAAAAACGATTCCTGGTCGGGAAGCCTTGTCTGTAAGCACCCTATGGCGGAAGTTCCTTCATACGCTTGCAGCGAAAAGCGAACGTCTTCGCTCGGAAGCGGCGATATTTTCCCCGACGTTGTAATGATTTTCATGGGAATAAACGACCTCGGAATGATTGTGAAAATCTCACCTTCGTGCGATGCGGAGAGAAGCGATCTTTCAATCTTTACGGTTGCTTACAAAACCATGCTGTCAGAGATAAAGCGAAACTATCCGCATGCGGAAATTATGTGTATAACTCTCCCGAAAGTTTCGGCAAGGGAACAGATACCGTATTATATGAATTTTAGTGGTGACAGGCTTGCAGATTATTCCGCCGCGATTAAAAAGTGCGCGGAAGATGAGGGTTGCACCGTTATCGATTTAAACAATTCGCCATTAAAATACTCATCGATAGACGGTTGCCACCCCACAAAGCAAGGCATGCAGGAAATAGCAGAAGAAATATTAAAGATTCTGAGGGGTGATTTATGATGAGAACAAGTAAAAGAATAAAAGCTGTTTTGATTGCCGTTTTTTTAATATGTTCGATGTTTATTTTTAACAGTTGCTCCGACTATGGTTACATGTTTCATTACAGCGTAGACGGCGGGAACGGAGAGATTGTTGTCAAAACAACGGAAAGTTTTAAACCAAATGTAAAGAAATGCAGCGAATCCTCGTTGTGCGAATTAAATTGTTCAAACGATTCCTATATTGTTCGTCTGCGAGGTGGTAAAAACGGGAGCAGAGAACTTACGTTTACTGCGATTCCGAAAGACGGTTATCGCGTGAAAGAATGGCTTTTCAACGGCGAGCCTGTCAATGGAAATAAAACAAATTCCTACACGGCAACGGTTTCCTATAAAGATAATTATAACGGGGTAATAACCGTAACATTCGAACCCGTTAGGCAATAATATTTTATATATCTGATAAT
>USKH01000272.1 GCA_900555125.1 uncultured Clostridium sp. | reverse complement strand
TATATTAAAACTCAGCGAAGGAATGCCGATTGAGCAGTCGGCTGAGTTTGCTTCCGTGGCAAGTTCGATAACCATTACGCGCGAAGGAGCGGCAAAAAGCATTCCCACGCTTGACGAAGTGGAAAAAATAATAAACGAAAAATCTTGACACCGCGTTTATTTTATGATATAATAAACCAAGAAGCGTTGATTTTATCCGGGAAAACGACTTTTTTCCCGTTGCTTCGAGATTTTTCCGCATTGGAGACATTTATGGATATTTTGCAACAAATAAACGAAATCGTCAAGGAATTCCGCGGCGAGGATGTCAATCTTAAAATAGACGACAACTTCAACGAACTCGGATTCGACTCTCTGGATAGGGTTGAACTCGTAATGGAACTGGAATCGAGATTCGACATCTCTTTCCCCGACGATCTGCAAATAGAAACCGTTAAAGAATTGGTTGATACCATCGAGAAACTGACTAAAAAATAAAATGGAAATTGGCGAACATTCCGAAGACCCCGGCGTCGGGCGAAGACGGAAACAATTAAATATGAAATTTTTTGCCGTGCGATATACCGTTCGGCAATTTTTGCTTACAAAAAATCAGGGAGTAAAGAAGTAATTTATGAATAATCCGAACGCGTTATTATCTGCGTCCACCACCGTGACAGCCATAATGTGGCTTGCGCTTGTTCTGTGCATAGTATTAAGCGGGATTTTTTCCGCTACGGAAACGGCGTATTCGACGGCAAGCAAAGTGCGCCTTACCACCATGTCGGACGAAGGCGACAAAAAAGCAGGCAAAGTACTGAAACTGCTGAACAATTACGAAAAAGTACTGTTTACCGTGCTTGTCGGCAACAATATCGTAAACATCACCGCAACCACGCTGGCAACTTTGTTGTTTATTGCGATGATGGGAGATATAGGCGCAACCGTTTCCACGATAGTAATTACCGTAGTCGTGTTGCTTTTCGGCGAAATTTCGCCCAAAATGCTTGCAAAACAGCACCCCGAGGGCTTTGCCAAAAACGTTTACGGCTTTTTGCGCGCATGCATGTTCATTCTCACGCCTATTACGTTTATACTCGACGGGTGGAAGTGGCTGCTTTCCAAAATATTCCGCTTTCCGCAAACCGCTTCGTTCAGCGAAGAAGAGCTTATCACCATTGTCGAAACGGCGGAAAACGAAGGTCAGCTTGAAAAACACGAGTCCGAACTTATTCGTTCGGCAATCGAATTCGAAGACCTCGACGTCCGTGACATAATGGTGCCGCGCGTCAACGTCGAAGCTGTGCCCGAGGACGCAACAATGGAAGAAATTTACAAAGTTTTCGTCGAATCGGGGTATTCGCGTTTGCCCGTTTATCGCGACGATATAGATACTATTGTCGGTATTCTTCACGAAAAAGATTTTTCCGTGCTTCTTCACGACGGCGGAACGGATATTAAGCCGCTGATTAAAAAGTGCATATATTTAACGCAATCCATTAAAATTTCCACCGCACTCGGCATGCTGCAGAAAGAAAAAATTCACATGGCGATAGTCGTGGACGAATTCGGCGGCACCGACGGCATAGTTACGCTCGAGGATATTCTCGAAGAGCTTGTGGGCGAGATTTATGACGAACACGACAGCGAAGAAGAACAGATAAAGAAAATCGACGACCATACTTATATAATCAAGGGCGACGAGAATTTCGAGGAGATGCTTGAAGAATTGGACGTTAAGTCTCCCGACGAGGAAACCGAAGCGACCACAGTCGGCGGCTTTGTGTCCGAACAATTGGATCGTATGCCTGCGCCCGGAGACAAGCTGACGGTTGACGGCATGGAAATGGAAGTTATCAAAGCCACGGATAAAAAGGTGGACGAAATTAAAGTCACCGTGCTGCCGACGCAGGACGAAGATGACGACTAACCTACTTTTTTGTAAAAAAGTAGGCAAAAAACTTTTGATCTATGTTAAAGTGAATAGAAAATCAAGGTTGGTCTTTCTGCTTGTGCGGCGGAGAAACCAACCTACTTTTTTGAAAAAAAGTAGGCAAAAAACTT
>USKH01000271.1 GCA_900555125.1 uncultured Clostridium sp. | reverse complement strand
ATACGGATTTTTTAATATTGGGACGACGTGCAACAACCTCATTGTACACCGTTCCTTTTCCAGCACCGCTCGGTCCGGAAATAATTATCAGCAAACCTTCTCGCTTATTTTTATCGATAGTGTTATTCAACGTTTCTTATCTGCTCCTTAATTTTTTCCAGTTCGTTTTTCATTTTGAGAACGCAATCGGTCAAACGACTGTCGTTTGCCTTACTTCCCATCGTGTTGATTTCGCGATTCATTTCCTGCGAAAGAAAATCGAGTTTTCGTCCTACTTGCTCTTCCTTATCGAGTTCGTCGCGGAACTGCGCGATATGAGAGGAAAGACGCGATATTTCTTCGTTTATATCGGCTTTATCGGCAAAAAACGCAACTTCGTTTAACAGCTTTGTTTCGTCTACGTCTACGCCGTCCAAAAGAGCTTTTACACGCTCGTACAGCTTTGCTTTATAATCGGTTACCACTTCGGGAGCGCGCTCAATGACTTTATTAAGTTCGGTTTCGATATTATCCGCAAGCACGGATAAATCTTTTTTAATACCGGCGCCCTCTTTTTCGCGGAATGTGCACAGCTTATCGCATGCGCCCGTAAGCGCCCGGTCAACCAGTTTGGACAAAATTGCCTCGTCGACGTCGACTATTTCTATTTTTACGGCTTCCGGAATGCGCATTGCGTCGGACACGGAAAAATCGTTTTCTATTCCGAATTTTTCGCAAAGTTCGCGCGCGGCGGTCACATAACCTGCTACCAACACTTCGTCAACCTTTACTGCTTTATCGGAGGGTGCGCTGTCTGCGTAATTAAAATATACGTCAACCGTTCCTCTCGAAAGTCTGCTTTTTACTATTTTGCGCACCAGATCTTCCTGCGAAGAAAGTGCTTTGGGCAATCTCGGGTTGATTTCGAGATAGCGATTATTTACCGATTTTATTTCCACGGAAAGCTCGCGGCCGTCGGATTGCGCCGAGAATTTTCCGTATCCGGTCATACTTTTCATTATTTTATCTCCGGGCGGGTGTTTAATTTATCTTCAGGTCACACTCGGTCAAAATATGAGCCGAAATGACTTTTTTACAAGCACTATGTCAGACATAGTACTTACTTTGTTGTTTTTTGCATAAATACCGACAGTTTTACTCGCTTTCCTTGCAAAGGATGAATCTTTATTGCCAAAAGACGAAGCAGTTTCAAATCGTTTTACGCGCAACAGCAACTACTTAATATATATTATACCACTATTTTACAATAATTTCAAGCGTTTACAAGCGAAATAAACTCATCTTCGGACAATATTTTTATCGATAGTTTTTTTGCCTTTTCAAGCTTGCTTCCGGCTTTATCGCCCGCAATTACGAGATCGGTGTTTTTACCGACAGCCGATTGAACGGCTCCGCCGTTGTCTTCGATGATTTTTGCAGCCTCTCCGCGCGTATATGTCGAAAGAGAGCCGGTTAAAACAACATTCTTGCCTAAGAACACGCCCTCTTTCTTTTTTTCGGCAATCGGCGTTATTCCGGCTTCAAGCAATTTCTTTACAACAAACCCGCGTTTATCGAAATATTCGCGAATACTGCGTGCCGTCACTTCTCCGACGAGATTATTGGCAGCAAGCGACTGTTCGTCCGCCTCCGCAAGCGCGTCTACGCTCCCGTAACGGGACGCAAGTTCTTTTGCCGCAACCTTGCCTACATTTTCGATTCCGAGCGCATTTATAAATTTGTTAAGCGGCACGGTTTTACTCTTTTGAACGGAGGCTAAAAATCCGCTTATTTTCTTTTCCTTGAAGCCGTCGAGTTTTTTCAGCTCCTCTTCGGTCAGATAATACAAATCGTACGCCTCGCGAACGCCGAGAACGGAATACAATTGTTCGATAGTCTTTTCGCTTACCGATCTGATGTCCATGCAGTCTTTTTCGACAAAATGCTCAATTCTGCCTTTCACCTGAGGCGGACACCCGTGCGAATTGGGGCAGAACAAATGCGCTCCGTTTTCGATAAGTTTTGTTCCGCAAGCAGGACACACGACCGGCGCTACTATTTCTCCGCCGCCAT
>USKH01000270.1 GCA_900555125.1 uncultured Clostridium sp. | reverse complement strand
GGGGTATAGCTCAGTTGGTAGAACGCTTGAATGGCATTCAAGAGGTCGCCGGTTCGCCCCCGACTATCTCCACCAAGATGAACCTTAGCTGAACCCGTAAAAAGGTTGAAGTTCGGGTTCATTTTTTTTATGCCAAAAATACGGGTTCAAATTGCAAGAACATAGCAAAAGGGGAGAATCCATTATTATTCTGTGAACGGCAGTTGAATCCGCGGGATTATTTTCCTATAAGATTCTCGGTCAGGCATCGATTTTACGTGAACCAAAAAGTTTGAGCAAAAACATAATTAAATTATTTGAAAATGAGTTCGGTATTGGATCGGGCTCGTTTTCAATTTAAGAGAATTTCTCTTATTGTTGTAAAAAAAATAAAACTTTTAATAGTTCAATGAAAGCGGTGAACGCAGGGAAACCGTGAATTTCCGCCCGAAAAATCGGATTTTAGGCGGAAAAAGAGGTCGGGTCGCGGCTTGCTGGACAGGGCGAACACTCCCGGCGAGACAAAAAAGAAGATGGAGAAAAAGGCTATTCAATCGGCACGACAAATCTCGAACAATATCTTTTTTGTGCGATTTCTTTGCCCGTGTAGGGGGCGACCAGTCCGAGAACGCGCGGCAATCCGGTCGGCTTTAAGTTGCGTTTGTTAATTTCTCTGCCGAAAGTAAGCCACGCTTCGTCTATATCGTCGTAACTTCCGTAATATAAAACGGAAAAAACTTTACAGCGCGGCAAAACCACGGCTTCGGGAACCTTTTCTTTTAAGGGGACACAAGAGTACATAGCATAGTCTTTTTCGCCGATATGTTCCGACAGATAGTCGGTTCTGTCCGAAATGGTGAAAAGAGGGTCGCCGGACAGGCGATAGCCCCTGCGTATACACTCTGCGTAAGCGTTGAAAGACGCTTCGTATTTGTCTTTTATGGTGTGCCCCATAGATTTGCGCATAACGCAAACCATTTCGGGAATAATCGTTTCGCTGATCGAATAAGTGCCGGGCTCGGCGGAGCGCAACCGCAATTCTTCCACTCCGTTTTGCAATTCGCATAACTTATATTCCAACGCGGCGCGCAGAGGTTCGATTTGTCCGCCGCTTTCGTAATAACGGATAATTTCTTCGCTGTTAAGCCCCATCGACTTGAATTTTTCCACTTGCATTATTTGTGCAATGTTGAAATTGTCGTAATATCTCCGTCCGCTTTCTTCCGAAACGTATGCGGGCTTCAAAAGTCCCTTTTCTTCCATTCTCAAAAGCGTGCTTCGCGAAACGCCGCAGGCGCGCGCCGCTTCGCTTATCTGAAATAAAAATTTTTCGTTATTTTTCATTTTTTCCCTTAATTCCCTTGATTCGTTCATCGGTGAACGAGTTATAATGCAATTATAATAGTTTTCGCGTTTTGTGTCAAAGCTTTTCAGCGATTTTAAAACTATTAACCGAAATTATTTCGGCGAAAGCCGAGGAGGAATTAAAAATGTCTATACGGAAAAGGACTCTTTACGTTGTTTTAGTTGTCGTTATTGCGGCTTGTTTTACGGGTATGTTTTTTAGTTTTCAACCGAAACCCGCGGCAGCATGGACGGGCACGAAATTAATAACAATATCTTCCGACACGACATGGGATAATATAAGGCTGGAACCCGATACAACGTACGAGATAAAAAGTGGCGTAACGGTTACGCTTGTCGGGAAAATCGTGGTCAGGGGTAACATCACTATCACCGGGGGAACAATCAGGACAACCCCGGAGGCACAAGGTCATTTCGATACGGGCTACGAATTTACGTTTACTCTGAACGGCGTTACCATAGACGGAGAAGGGAAAGAGTATTCGAGATCTATTATCGATAACGGTGTTCCAAAGACGATCATTAATTTAAATAATTGTATCATAAAAGACTATAAAATAAAGAAAAACTGTGCCGATGGTATTATAGAACTTTTTGGCAGTGCGCTCAATATAACAAACAGCACGATAACAGGTTGTACGGGGGGAGTGGGCATGATTAGAACGGATGCCGGCGCCGATTCCGTCAATAAAATAAAAATCACAAGCAGCAAC
>USKH01000269.1 GCA_900555125.1 uncultured Clostridium sp. | reverse complement strand
GGGCAGAACTTTTTTGTATTCCACCAGTTTGTTTTTGGTGTGGATGATAAGCGTTATCGCAGCCATCGGAATAAAAGCGACGAGATTTATCGCCTGCGCCTCGTGCTGGGTAAGACTGCAGAATATGGTAAGAAGCGGAATTGTAAGCGTTCCGCCGCCCATGCCCATTCCGCCGATAACTCCGCCCACCAGCGTGCAGGCTATTAAAATTATTATTTTCAACATAAAAAACCTTCAGCCTCCTATCATAAGCTTTATTCCGGCAGCCATCATCATAAGCGCGAACACGCCGCCGACAAGCCACGACGGCAACTTTTTGAGAAGCAACGCGCCCGCTATTCCGCCCGCCGTTACGCCGCCTACGGAATACCATAGTTGCGGAAAAGGCGCAGCTCCTTTGAACAGGTATACGCACGCCGAAAAAAGCGTTATCGGAGCGATTACCGCTATTGCGGTCGCATGAGCTTTTTTAGTGGGAAGTCCCGCCGTTTTTTCGAGAAAAGGCACGCAAAGCATTCCTCCGCCGCCGCCGAAAAAGCCGTTGACGCAGCCTATAAGCGCAGACAAAAGCACGTTTAAGACGACTTTGAAAAATTTTTTCATAACGGCATTATGCGCTTTTTACGGATAAATATGCCCGCGCGACGCCGACAAAAATCCGTCGTTTAAACGACGCCGCGATATAAATTAAGAAAAATGCGCACAATATGCGTAAATCAACCGTCGTTTATGAAAGAGATTTGAAAAAAAATTCGGTAATGAGCTTAAAACAATTGCAATATTATTGAAAATAGTCTATAATATACGGGTGTACGCGTTACAATTATCGCGTATGAAAAAATCAAGCAAAGTTATTACTCAAAAGGTGAAAAAGAATGATTAAAACAAAATGGATGAAAAAACTGTTAACCGCTCTTTGCGTCGTCGCAATCGCTCTCGTAGCCGTGGTTTCTTTCCCCGGCGCGGAAGTTGCGAAAGCCGACAACATCAGCGTTTCCAACGGAGATTTTTCCTCGTACTCGTCCGACCTTGCTCCCAACAACTGGACCAAATCGGGTGACACCGGCGCAAACATCTTCACCGGCGTATACGACGGAAAGGTCGGATTCGACAAGCACGGCTTCAGCGACGTCGGCTTGCTGGAACACGGTACCGCGGCGAGAGACTTCCTCGTAATCAACTCCAAGGACACCAAGGCGTACAGCGCGTATGCTTCGGCCGACATTACGGTTTCTCCCAGCTCGTACTATCAGTTTATCGTAAAAGCGAAAGCCGATATAACTGTCGGCGGCGCATACTTCTCGATTACCGGTCTCGGCGAAGAAATCTCTCTTCCCATCGCGACAAACGGAGTGTGGACCACCTACAAGATTTATCTTGCAACCGGTTTCAACACTTCCGGTTCGGTTAAAATCTCCCTCTCTCTCGGCAAAGACAACGCAGAAGCCAAAGGCTGGGTTATGTTCGACGACGTAAGCGCGGAAAGTCTTACCTATCGCGATTATGCGACTATCGAGCATGCAGACAACATTCTCGTAAAAGACGTTAATATTCCTTACGTCGACGGAATGATCGAAGGCGGCGATTTCTTTACTCTCGACAACACCAAATGGGCTGTGGGCGGAGATAAGGTAAATTCGTTCTACGGAATCGAAAGCACCAACACTCAGCTTGTAGGAAAAGAAGACATCGTTATCGCGCCCAATTTCGACGGCAGCGAAAACAATTTTCTCCATATCGCTTCCGTAAACGACGAAGCGACTTACGTTACGGTTACTTCCAATCAGTTTACCGTTAAACCCGACGAGTTCTATCGCATAAGCTATTACGTTCTCGACGACGGCACCCTCAAATCGGGAACCAACGTCGCAAACGCAAAACTTTACTATAAATACGCATCCTCTTCCGCCGAATTCAAATCGGTTACCGTAAACAACATTCAGTCGGCAACCGCAAACGCAAGCCACTTCGGCTGGACCGAAAGAGAATTCTACGTCAAGGGCTCGGCGTTTACCGACGTCGTATGCAAACTCGAATTCTCCATCGGAGAAGAAGGCACCC
>USKH01000268.1 GCA_900555125.1 uncultured Clostridium sp. | reverse complement strand
TACTCCCAATTCGTTTGCGCGGCGCACACGCGCCGAAACGCTGCCGGCGCACGCCGTTACAAATACTTTTGCGTCGTCTCCGCACGAAACGTTTTCGGTTACCGAGAAGGGAATTTCCACATTTACCGAACAATCCGAACGGTCGTCCTCGGAATAATAGACAACCGTACCCGACGCAATTCCTTCTACGGTCAATCTGCCGTTTTGGACAAACGCTCCGCCGACATTGATTTTCACCGCGTCGAAATACAACACGCTGCAAACGGGCGCATTTCCTATATCGAGAGTAATGTTCCCCGAAATGGTTTCGGCAAAGCGCAGACAATGCATATTTTTGCACACTTCGACGTTGTTTTTATTAAGAATTGTCTGTTTCTGCATGCAAAACGTATCCGATATAACCAACGTACTCTCATACGCAAAAGCACACAGGCAAAGCGAAAGCGTGGCGTTTGCTTCCACGGTTACCGAATTATCCTCGCTTATACTGCGGGCAGAAACCTCCCTTACGGCGGCGTCGCACGTCACTATATCGCCTCCGCGAACGTCCGCAAGGTCGATTTCCTCCGAAAATTCTGTTTTCTGTGTTTTTTCGGCAAGCATTCCGTCCGCATTCACTCCGATAATGCGGGTTATTAAGTCGCCTTCGATAAGCGCGGCGTCGGTGAGTGCCGTAACTTTTCTTATCGCGACGTTTGCCGAGCATTTGAAAATCTTTACTATGCCGGAGTTTTCCGTTACGACCGGAACGGGCAAGTCTTTTTTTGCACACGCGACGCTTTTTAAGTATTCGGTTTTTTCTTCCTTGGTATACACGCAAGGCGCGCATGCAGACAGGTAGTCGATTTGTTTTTCAACGCTTCCGACAAGCGTTATTTCCACCACTATCGACGGACATATTTCGGTTTCGGTACATTCGGACGCGTCCGTGTCGATAACGGAGGTATACAGAAACGGGTTTATTTTTCCGTTTATTCTCTCGTCGGTAAGTCGATCGGAAAATTCGGCGTCGACGGAAAGAGTTCCTTTTTCGCCGTTTTTATCCTCATACACGACGAGCACCGAGCAAGTCCCGGAAAACCTTGCTTCGCCCGCGAACACTTCGGTAGTCGCGGCATAGCACTCCGCGCTTACGCTTAACACTTTTTTTACCTCTGTTCCGTCCGGGACGGCAAGACGAGGTTCAACCACCGCCTGAGTAGAGCAGATTGCGGTGCGTTCCTCCGCCTTTATACTTTCATACACCGGTTCAAATGACATAATATCCTCCAACAACTACTTTACAATTGCTTGTACTCTATATCTATTCGACAGCCGCCCGATTATTCCAAACGAGAAAAAATATGTTTAAATCGGTGATGTCGCGGCAATAATTTCTTATATGAAAAAAGCGTCGATGAGTATTTCGGAAGCAAAAGAAAAAATTATGTCGCTGAAGGGCAAACAGGTTAAAGCTATCGTCAATAAGGGCAGAAAAAAAACCGAAAAATATTCCGGTTTCGTTTCGGACACGTTTCCGTGCGTTTTTACTTTTACTCTCATCGGCGACAACGCCGTTTCCACACTGTCGTACGCCTATTCGGACGTAGTATGCGGCAACGTAAAGTTTAAGGAATGATATTCACGAGAATATTTTTCTTGTTGCGGCAAAAAACAGCGAATGAGGCGTTATGCGGTACAGAAAATACAAAAAATTGTACTTCTTACCGACAATATACATAGGCTTGTATTTCTTTTTTTCGATTATTTTTATTATTTTTTTAACGGCGTAGTCTTCGGGCATGCGCTTTTTTTCGCGAGAGGAAATTTTTTCGTCCGCAAGCGATATTCTTTCTCCGTATCTACGGTTGGTGGAATAGTTTTTGACGCGATTTTTTGTGAACGTGGTCTTTATGTCGCCCGGACAAATTGCCGTAACGTCTATCCCGTACGGGTGCAATTCCATTTTAAGTCCGTGACTGAACATGGAAAGACCGGCTTTGGACGAGCAGTACATTGTACGGAACGGCAGCGGAAAAAGCGCGCATGCGCTGGAAACGTTTATTATTTTCGACCCCTTTGACATCA
>USKH01000267.1 GCA_900555125.1 uncultured Clostridium sp. | reverse complement strand
TGAAGAAAGTCTTTACGGCAATCGGCAACTTCTTCAAAAATCTCGGAGCAAAAATCAAAGCATTGTTCGCAAAAAAGAAATAAGATGAAATAATAACAACGAGCCGTTCGTAGTCAATGCGGACGGCTCATATTTGTACTATGGATTTTTAAAGTGGAAGCTTTTTGTTTAAAGACTTGTATTTACAAAGTATTTTTGTGCTTATGCTTACAAAAGCGTTAAAGGAATAGTTTTTCCGATTAATCCGATGAGTCGGATATCATGCCGAAAAACATCTAAAAAACGCCGATAGTCACGATACGACAGATCAAAAAGAATGTTGCTGCAGAAAAGTATTATTGTTAATCGAAAGATTCGATATCGATGCCGAAATTATCGTAAATAAACTTTCTTCTGTCTGCTCTTTCCGAAATGAAGTCCAGATAATCGCAAAGCGTTTTTGACATTTCCATTTTTTCGCTTTTGGTCGCCGATTTGTACTTTTCAAAAAAATTTTCGGGAAGCGCCGCAATCAGTCGGGCGCGTTGGGATGACGTAAGTGTGATCATACTATGCCTCCGTTAATCGTAATAATTATACAACAGCTTCTTTTAAAAGTCAACGAAATAATATATCTTTAAAGTAATGCCTCGAAAAACTTGACTGAATTTTGCAATAGTGGTATTATATTTGTATGGAATCACAAATGTTAAACGCGGCAAAACCGCAATATTCCGAGATAGGCGAATGTTGGTCGTACGACGAGTTGAAATCTTATTTCGACGAAATTGTCGATTGTCCGTTTCATATCGCAGCATGTACTTTTTTGAGCAACGTCGAAAGTCTTGGCGATTATTTCGACAAACATCCCTTTTTTGATTTTCAGGCATACCTGATTATTGCCGTTTTCGGCATAAACGAAGGCTTTGTCTATTCGCCGGTTACCGATGAATTTAATCGTCTTAAGGCTGATATCGAATATTTTTTAAGCGGAAAAATCGACTCCTGGGCGATGGACAAAGCAAATCTGACAGCAATGAAAAACGATTGCAAAAAAGTTTGGGACGTATATTTCAAGGAGAATTAAGATGAAAGGAGTTGCAACATTCGGTGAGCTTATGATGCGGTTGACTCCGCCCGGCTTTGAAAGATTTACGCAGTGCGACAAATGGTGTATTACGTACGGCGGAGCCGAGGCAAACGTTGCCGTCGCGCTGTCGGTCTGGGGCGGTAAAACTGCGTTTATAAGCAAAATGCCTACAAGTGAAATCGGTCAGGCAGCTGTCAATTCGCTTAAAAAACAAGGCGTCTGCACCGATTTTATCGTGCGAGGCGGAGATCGCCTTGGCATATATTATCTTGAAAAGGGTGCCGGCTATCGTCCTTCGAAAGTCATTTATGACAGAAAAAACAGCGCATTCGCATTGTCTTCATCGGATGAATACGATTGGGACGAAATATTTCGTTCTTACGATTGGTTGCACGTTACGGGAATTACGCCTGCGCTCGGTAAAAACACCGAAAAAGCCGTTTTCGACGCGCTTGAAGCTGCAAAGAAAAACAACGTAACAGTTTCGTTCGACGTCAATTATCGCAGTAAGCTTTGGAGCAAAGAGACCGCGGGTGAATCGGTTCGCAAGATTTTACCGTATGCAGACGTCGTGATTGCCAACGAAAATCAGATTGCCGAAGTCGTGGGAATAAAAGCTCCGTATCCGGCTCCCGAAAATGACGGATATTCGCCCGAAAGCAACGAATATATGGCTAAAGAACTTATGCGTATATACGGAGCTAAGGCGGTAGCACTTACTGCAAGAAGAACTGTTTCTTCCGAAGTCAACACATTGCGCGCAATGCTTGTAACCGACGGTGAAACGGCGTTTTCACGCGAGTACCGCATAAATATAGTGGACAGAGTGGGGTCGGGCGACGCTTTTGCTGCCGGAATAGTACATTCGTTGAAAAAAGGCAAAAACGCATTGCACTCGGTTGAATATGCGGTTGCCGCGGCGGTCCTCGCGCATTCGACGGAAGGCGACTACATGCTTTGCTCGGAAGAAGAAGTTATGAACCTTGTCAAAAACGGCTCGGCAAAGGTTC
>USKH01000266.1 GCA_900555125.1 uncultured Clostridium sp. | reverse complement strand
ATACGAAATAGAAGCTCCGGACGTTGCTCGCCATGCGCATCCCGGTCAGTTTATCATTCTTCGCGTGGACGACGAGGGAGAGCGTATTCCTTTTACAATATGCGATTTCGACAAACAAAAAGGCACTGTAACCATTCTCGTGCAGGAAGCGGGATATTCGACGGCAAAACTCGCCGCCGTTCCCGAAAAAGGTTACATCGCCGATTTCGTCGGACCGCTCGGAATTCCCACCGATTTATCGGAATATAAGAGAGTCGCTCTTGTGGGCGGCGGAATAGGCAGCGCCGTTATTTTTCCTCAGGCGAAAAAATTGCATTCGGAAGGAAAACGGTGCGACGTGATACTCGGTGCGAGAACAAGCGAGCTTATCATGTACGAGAACGAGTTCCGTGCAAATTGCGACAATCTGATTATCGCTACCGACGACGGAAGCAAGGGACTTAAAGGTTTTGTTACCGACGCGCTTAAAAGCGGGCTTAAAAGCGGTTTGTACGACTGCGTAATGGCGGTGGGACCGCTTCCCATGATGAGAGCCGTGTGCGTGCTTACAAAACAATACGGCGTTAAAACGGTAGTCAGCATGAACCCTCTTATGGTGGACGGCACCGGAATGTGCGGTTGTTGCAGAGTTACCGTTGGAGGCGCGGTAAAGTATGCGTGTGTGGACGGACCGGAATTCGACGGACACGAAGTGGACTGGGACAGCGCGATTTTGCGACTCAGGGCGTATAAAGAACAGGAAAAAGCACATTATTGCCGTATGACGGGAGAGATAAGAAAATGAACGAAAGACACAATATTCCCGAACGCAGTCCGGCAGACAGAAGAAAAGATTTTTTTGAAGTAACCTCCGGCTTCGACAAGCAAACGGCAATGGCAGAAGCCTTTAGATGCCTGGGCTGCAAAAATGCTCCGTGTATGCAGGGTTGCCCGGTTTCGGTTCATATTCCCGAAATGATGGCGGCGGTAAAAAAAGGCGATTTTGCCGGTGCGGCAAAAATAGTAAAAGCCACCAACTTTCTGCCTTCGGTATGCGGCAGAGTATGCCCGCAGGAAGTTCAGTGCGAAAGCAAATGCGTACGCGGAATCAAAGGCAGCGCAGTATCGATCGGCGCGGTGGAACGCTTTGTGGGCGATTATGATTTGGATAATGCCAAAACTGCCGAAAAACCCGAAAAAATCGGCAAAAGAGCGGCAATAGTGGGCAGCGGCCCTGCGGGTCTTACGTGTGCGGCAACGCTGCTTAATGCCGGTTTCGACGTCGATATTTACGAATCGCTGCACCGCGCGGGCGGCGTACTCGTGTACGGAATACCCGAGTTCCGCCTTCCCAAAGAGCTGGTCGGAAAGGAAATCGACAATGTTATAGCTCTCGGAGCAAACGTAAAAACCAACGAGGTAGTGGGTAAAACGGTATTTATCGACGAGCTTTGCTCTTCGTACGACGCCGTGTTTATTGGCAGCGGAGCGGGACTTCCGATGTTTATGAATATTCCCGGCGAAAGTCTCAACGGCGTGCTGTCGGCAAACGAATATCTGACGCGTATAAACCTTATGGGCGCATACAAGGAAAATTGCATAACGCCCGTACAAAGAGGTAAAAACGTGATAGTTGTGGGTGCGGGCAACGTAGCTATGGACGCCGCGAGAAGCGCAGTGCGAATGGGCGCGGAAAGCGTAACCGTCGTTTACAGGCGCGGCAGAGAAGAAATGCCCGCAAGAAAAGAAGAAATCCGCCATGCCGAAGAAGAAGGCGTAAAATTCAGGCTTCTTGCCAATCCCGTGCGCTTTACGGGCGATGAAAACGGCAATCTCGTAGCCGTCGAATGCATAGAGATGCAACTCGGCGAACCCGACGCAAGCGGAAGACGTCGCCCCGAACCTAAACCCGGCAGCGAGTTTACGATAAACGCCGATATGGCGATAATAGCACTCGGAACTTCGCCCAATCCCCTCATTTCGCGCTCCTGCCCCGACCTTAAAACAGGCAGAAGAGGCACGCTCGAAACGGACGAAAACCTTAAAACAAGCCTTGAAAACGTCTATGCCGGCGGCGACGCCGTCACCGGTGCGGCCACC
>USKH01000265.1 GCA_900555125.1 uncultured Clostridium sp. | reverse complement strand
TATATATCTTAGCCCCGGTAATTTGAAGGGCGCGCGCCGCATTGCAATGATCGAAATGAGCGTGCGTCAACAAAATAAACCTGCACTTAAGCTTATTCTCGTCAAGATATTCAAATATAGCTTTAATATCGTCACCCGGATCTATAATAATACAGTTTCCGTTTCCGTCGCCGATAAAATAAGTATTGGTTTCGACAATACCGGTTTTTATTTTTGATATATCCATTATTGCCCGTTGCTCCTGAATACTTTATCTACGGAAGGAATCTGCTCAATCTTTTTCTGCAATCGCTCGAATTCCTCGATTTTGTTTACTCTTATCGAAAAGTTAACGATAACGTTGTTGTTTTTATCCATTCTGGCAACCAGACTGGTCATGGTAAGATTCATATCGCTGATTGTCGTAGTAATACGGGCAAGCAGACCATTACTGTCTTTCCCTTCCACCTGAACGGCAACTATAAACGACGAGGCTTTTTCACCCTCCCAGTGCGCTTCGATAAGACGGAACGGCTCAACGTTTTTAAGGTTAGAACAACCCACGCGGTGAATAGCAATGCCTCTGCCTCGCGAAATAAAGCCCACAATGTCATCACCCGGAACGGGATTGCAACAACGCGAAATGCGAACCAGCAAATCGTCGTGACCTTTAACTATTATACCGGAAGTATTGCTGCTTTTTACACTGTAAGTCGGCTTAACCGGAGCATGTGCTTTTTCTTCTTTTTTATAAAAATCGATGAGTTTAGACAGTATCTGCTTGACCGTGAAACCTCCGTATCCGACCGATGCATACAAATCGTCGACAGAAGATATCGAATAACGCGCCATAATAACGTCAAGCCATTTTGGCTGCATAAGAGTGCCGAGGTTATATCCCCTGATTTTAGCCTCGTGTTCCAGCATGTCCTTTCCCTTGCGAATGTTTTCTTCTTTAAGCTCTTTCTTAAAAAACGCCTTGATTTTGCTTTTAGCCTGCGACGTTTTAACAATTCTCAGCCAATCACGACTGGGACCTTTTGACGATGGCGAAGTAATAATCTCCACATAGTCGCCAGTCTCGAGCTTTGTCTCCAGCGGCACCATTTTATTGTTTATTTTTGCGCCGATGCATTTATTTCCTATTTCGGAATGCAGATTATATGCAAAATCGATAGGATTGGAGCCTTCCGGCAGATTTATGACGTCTCCGCGGGGCGTAAATACAAAAACCTGATCGGAATACAGATCAAATTTAAGTGATTCATAAAATTCTTGTGGCGAAGAATTTTCGCTGCTTTGTACGTCCATCACACCGCGCAGCCATTCAAGTTTTTCATCAAGCTCGTTATTTTCGACACCGCGATGCTCTTTATATTTCCAGTGCGCAGCAATACCGTACTCGGCAATTTTATGCATTTCGTACGTGCGTATCTGAATTTCGAAAGGCATTCCGAACGTAGTCATGACAGTCGTGTGCAATGACTGATAGTTATTAGGTTTTGGAACCGCAATATAATCCTTAAACCTGCCGGGAATCGGCTTCCAGATTGTATGAATCATACCCAAAACTTCGTAACAGTCCTTAACGTTTTCAACAATTACACGCACTGCGGTGAGGTCGTAAATCTGATCGAACGTCTTGTTCTGAGTGGTCATTTTCCGATAAATACTGTAAAAATGTTTTGGTCTGCCAGTCACTTCGCCCTTTATATTCAATTCTTTCAACAACGCCGTAAGTCTTTCGCAAATAGTATTGACGAGATCCTGACGTTCCGAACGCTTCAATGTAATTTCATTTACAAGCTGCTCGTAAGCCGCCGGATGCAGTACTTTAAGGCACAAATCTTCCAACACGCACTTAAAATAACTCAATCCCAAACGAGATGCAAGCGGAGCAAATATTTCAAGCGTTTCGGTTGCCATTGCCACCTGCCGTTCTCGCGACAAACTTGAAATAGTACGCATATTGTGCAATCTGTCAGCAATTTTAATGATAAGAACGCGAATATCCTTAGCAATAGCAAAAAACATTCTGCGAAAATTTTCAGCCTGTTCTTCCTCTTTGGATTTAAAGGACAGCTTTTTTAATTTAGTTACGCCGGCAACC
>USKH01000264.1 GCA_900555125.1 uncultured Clostridium sp. | reverse complement strand
AAAGTCGATTTTCGTTTATCCGGTTTTAATTGTGCCGATTTATGCGTTTACACGGGCAAGCGATTCTTTAAGGCGGCGGATGGTTTCCTCCTTTCCGAGCAGTTCTGCCATTTCGGTAGCTCCGCCCGGAGTGGACTGTGCGCCGGTGATTGCGATACGGAAAATCCACAGCACCTGACCCTTTTTATAGCCGTTCTGTTCGCCGAAAGCGACGAGTGCGTCGTGCAAACAATCGAAATTCTTTTCGGTAAGCCCGATAAGCCCGGGGAGCATTTCCTTTGCGGTATTAAGATCGGTCTTCCACTTCTGATTGCACAGTAGATTGAGATCGTAGCCGTCGAATTTGGTGAGAAACTCCATTGCCGGTCCTATGTCGTCGAAAATCTCGATACGGTTCTGAAGCAGCGAGCAAATGAGTTTGCGGTCGTAACAATTCAAAAATTCGTATTTATCGAAAAATCTCTGAGCGTAGTCGTAGAAAGCTTCGGGCGACATTTCTTTTATATACTGACCGTTAAGCCATTTTAGTTTTACTTCGTCGAAAATGGACGCGGACTTGCTAAGCCCGTCAACGCTGAAAAGCTGTACCATTTCTTCGAGAGTAAACTTTTCGCGGTCGTTTTTAGGCGACCACCCGAGAAGAGCGATATAGTTTATAAGTGCTTCTTTCAAAAATCCGCGCTTTATAAAATCGGCATACGAAGCGTCGCCGTAACGCTTGCTGAGCTTGCGGGTGGCGTCCTTCATTATGGGCTGCAAATGCATATAGTTGGGAATTTCCCAGCCGAATGCCTTATAAAGCAGGTTGTATTTGGGCGTGGACGAGAGATATTCCACTCCGCGGATAACATAATTTATGCCCATGAGATGGTCGTCTACAACGTTTGCGAAGTTGTACGTGGGCATTCCGTCGGATTTTATGAGAATATTGTCTTCGAGATCTTTGCAATCGACGGTAATCTCGCCGAAAACCATGTCGTGATAGGTGGTTATTCCGCTTTCGGGAATGTTCTGGCGAATGACGTATTTATCGCCGCGAGCCAAACGTTCCGCCACTTCTTCCTTGCTCATGTGCAGGCAGTGTTTGTCGTACTTGGTTGCGCCCTCGGCATGAATTTTTTCAAGGCGTTCCTTGTCGCAGAAGCAGTAGTAAGCGTCGCCGCTTTCTATGAGCTGCTGTGCATATTTAAGGTAAATCTCCTTTCTTTCGCTCTGAACGTACGGACCGTAATCTCCGCCCACGTCCGGACCTTCGTCGTAAATAAGCCCCGCGTCTTTCAGCGTGTCGTAAATTATTTCGACAGCACCGTCAACATAACGTTCAAGGTCTGTGTCCTCGATGCGCAGAATAAACTTTCCGTTATTCTGCTTTGCGAAAAGATAAGCGTAGAGCGCGGTGCGCAGTCCTCCTATATGAAGGTAGCCGGTTGGCGACGGTGCGAATCTTGTACGAACTTCTTGCATATTATATCTCCCGACGGTTGACAATCCGTCTGATTTGTATTATAATTGGCGGTGAAATAAACTCCGATACGCCACTTATTATTATAGTAAAATATTCAATAATTTGCAAGCGTTTTCGGACTCTATGGGAGAAAGATTATGTTAAACGATCTCAAAACAATCATTTCCATGCCCACTGTGCTTAACGAAGGCGAAGACGGCACTCCTTTCGGCGTCGTAATTCAGGACGCTCTCACCTGGTTTGCCGCGCGAGCAAAGGAACTCGGGCTTAATTCGTACTCCAACGGATACTATGCATACGCCGAAACCACCGACGGTAGCGACGACGATATGATAGGCATCGCCGCGCATCTCGACGTGGTGCCGGTAAACGCCGACGACTGGACTACAAACCCGTTTGAACTGGTGGAAAAAGACGGCGTGTTCTACGGCAGAGGCGTTGCCGACGACAAGGGTCCCGCCATCGTTTGCCTGCACGTGCTTGCCGAACTCAATAAATTCAAACTAAATCACAAAATCCGCATGATAGTAGGCGGCGACGAGGAAACCTCTTCCCGCGGTCTTAAAAAATACTGCGCCGAGCAGAAATTGCCGGTATGCACGCTTGTTCCCGACGCCGATTTCCCT
>USKH01000263.1 GCA_900555125.1 uncultured Clostridium sp. | reverse complement strand
GGCTTGCAGGGTTCGATCCTTTGATGATGATTTTATCTGCGGCATTTATTACGTTTTTGAATAACGGAATGTCCGGGGTTTTGTCAACGTTCAAAATAACAAGTTCGGCTATTCCGAATCTTGTTATAGGCGTCATGTATTTTTGCGTTTTAGGCTTCACCTTCTTTATATCTTATCAGGTTAAGTTTTCGAAAAAGATCAAGATTCCTTTCATTAAAAAGAAGCAAAAGGAGGACAAAGAAGCATGATAAACTTTCTTGTAAGCACGATTGCTCTCGGAGTAGTTTTCTTGTATGGGTGCGTCGGTGAAATCATAACCGAAAAAGCCGGACATCTGAACCTCGGAATACCCGGTATTATGTGCCTCGGAACGGCAGGCGGGGCAGTAGGCGTTGCAATTTACATGAATTCCTTGCCGGACGCAAACAGCGCTGTATGGATATGGGTTATTCTTATTTCGTTCATTTTCTCCGTGTTGTTCTCGGGAATAGGCGGACTTATATATTCATTTCTTACGGTTACGCTTAAAGCAAATCAGAACGTAACGGGTTTAGCATTAACGACGTTCGGAGCGGGTTTTGTCGATTATGTTATGACGACTATAGATAAAACACGTTTTGCGGCAGCCAGCGGTCTTTTCAAACTTTCGATTTCAACATCGTCTAATTGGTTCTGCAAACTGTTTTTAAGTTATGGATTCTACATTTATTTGGCGATTGCGATTGCGTTCGTTGCGGCTTTTGTCCTTCGTAAAACAAAAGTCGGATTATATCTCAGGGCAGTAGGAGAAAATCCCGCAACCGCGGATGCTGCGGGTATCAACGTTAACAAGTACAAATATTTAGCTATTTTAATCGGAAGCGCCATTGCCGGGCTTGGCGGATTGACTTATCTTATGGACTATGTTCGCGGAAGTTGGGAAAATTCAAATACAATTCAGGCAATGGGATGGCTTGCAATTGCATTGGTTATTTTTACGTTATGGAAACCCGATTTGTCGATTTTAGGTGCGTTTGTTTTCGGTGCTTTATATCTTGAAGCTACAAAGTTAAGAACAATATTTTACCTTCTCGATTCAATCCCGTATCTTATAACCATTCTTGTCCTTATTTTAACAAGCGTGTTTGACAGTAGAGAAAATCAGCCGCCGGCAGCACTCGGTTTAGCATATTTCAGAGAAGAAAGATAATATTTAAAAGCGTGTTCGTTGCGATCACGCTTTTTTCTTATATGCATTATTGCACGGGCAAGTTCGATTGACATTTTGCGTGTATTTATATATAATAAACAAGAGGAAAGATTTATGTATAAAATTATTCAAAAGGAAGTTTTGTCCGAAAATATATTTTCGATTACGATTCATGCGCCGCGGGTTGCGGAGAAGTGCTTGCCGGGGCAGTTCGTTATCGTGAGAGCGGACGAAAAAGGCGAAAGAATTCCGCTTACTATATGCGATTATAACAGAGAAAACGGAACCGTGACGCTTGTCGTACAGATAGTCGGCGCGTCCACTTTGAAACTTAGCAGACTGAACGAAAACGACGGCGTGGAAGATATCGTCGGACCTTTGGGCGTGCCGTCGGAAATCGTTACGGCGGACGATGAATTTTTAAAAAATAAAAACATTATTTTCGTTGCGGGCGGCGTGGGGACGGCTCCCGTCTATCCGCAAGTTAAATATCTTTCGGAGCGCGGTTATAAATTCGACGTTATAATCGGCGCGAAATCAAAGAATATCGTAATTTTAGAAGACGAAATGAAGCGTTACGCCAAAAACGTGTACATATGCACAGACGACGGAAGTTACGGTTTTAAGGGGCTTGTTACGGATAAATTGTCGGAGCTTACGGAAAGCGGCGAAAAGTATGATATCTGCGTGGCGATAGGTCCCGTCATTATGATGAAATTCGTTTCGAAACTTACCGAAAAACTCGGGATAGAACAAATCGTCAGCATGAATCCCGTTATGGTGGACGGTACGGGGATGTGCGGCGCATGCAGGCTTACCGTCGGAAATGAAGTGAAATTCGCGTGCGTCGACGGGCCTGAGTTCGACGGGCATAAAGTCGATTTCGACGAGTGCATGAAAAGAA
>USKH01000262.1 GCA_900555125.1 uncultured Clostridium sp. | reverse complement strand
GAGCCGTACCCTCCGACTATCACAACAGCCGACAGTACCATAGAAAAAGCAATCTGCACGGCAATATCGAATATTATCGAGAAAAGATAGGTCTTTCCTCCCGTTGGATTTGCAAATCTTTTCATAAACCTCACGAAATATCATATAACGCCGACAAAGCGTTTTGTTCGGCTACGTCTATTTTTACGTCGCGCCCTTCCGCATATCCTCTGCTTTCCAGTTTTTTGCACACCGTTTCAAACGCAAGTTCGGGACAGTTGTTTTCTTCGGAAAGATGTGCGAGAATAATTTGTTTTGTCCCGGAAGCCGCCAGAAGACAGGCGGTTTCGGCGCAATCGTCGTTGGATAAATGCCCTTTATCCGACAGTATACGTTTTTTCAGAAACTCCGAATACTTGCCGTTGCGTTTCAGCATTTCCGTGTCGTGATTGCTTTCCAGTACCACAAGATCACTGCCGGTAATCGCTTTCATTACGACAGGCGTGACTTTTCCTATGTCGGTAACTACGGAAACGCTTTTTCCGCCCGCCGACAGAGTGTATCCTACGCACGGAACGTCGTGACTCGCCCTGAAAGGCGTTACGGTAAATTCTCCCACGAAAAAATCCTGCATATCGAAAAAAATGAAGTTATCCGCGTCTTTCCCGCATGCGGCGACCATTCCCGTTTGCGAATACGCGCTTGCATACACGGCAGGACAATACTTTTCGTACAGCGCATCAAGCGATTTGACGTGATCGGAATGTTCGTGCGTGACCAGAACGGACAGATTATCGCAGCCGATGTTTACGCCCAGTGCCGCAAGCGACTTTTCTATCCGACGAAGAGAAAGACCCGCGTCTATCAAAACATGGGTATTTCCGTACCCAACATATATGCAGTTGCCTTTACTTCCGCTGCCAAGCACACATAATCTGATACACATATTCCGATTATACTATAAATTTACGCAAAAAGCAATTGTTTCGCCGATATACAAAAAATTTGACGATAACTACGACGAAACGACATACCCCGCGCAACCGTAACGTGCGCCCCGGAAAACAGGAAAAACACGCCCGCAAAATAACCGCGTTCAATTTGTCAAAAATCAAATCCGATTAATTTGCGAAAAGCGAAAAACTTTGTGAAAAAATTCGACAAAATCTCTAAAAAACCGACAAAAAAGCATATTGACCGAAGCATATTCGGGTTGTAGAATGAAAGCGGGTAAGGCGACAAAGCCTTATACTATCAATAAAAGGTGGTAAACACTATGACCAGAAAAAAACTAACACTATGTATTCTTACGCTTGCGTTGACTCTTACGGCATGTTTTACGCTGCTGCAAGCACCCAAAGTATTTGCGGCGAACAGCCCTACGACGGGATTTTCGGACAGCGTCGAAGATCCGGCGTATGCAAACTATTACGACGGACTACTATACTCGAAATGGAAAAGCTATTTCAATTGCTACGCCGTTGCGTTAAACAGGCATAATGTAATGTTTAGTTCCCCCAAGGAAGACCACACACCGAAATACTGTTATATTCCCGGCTTTTTCTGCAATGATATAACCAACGATGAAACACCAAGAGAGTACATGGCAGATAAAACCGCGACAAATTATAAGGAAAGCATAGTCGATTATGTAAAACGCGATCTCGAAACTTTGAAATGCACAAATATTACTATATCCGACACGATGCCGCAGAATATCTCCTCCGACACGACCCTTATTTGCTATCGCTACCAGACGACGCTCAACGCCGATCAAATAGCAGGCGATTATCACTTTATGAGATACAACGCATCCGATAATTCGTGGACCCATAAGCCGGGATTTGATGGTAAAGTAATGAAATACACTGTACAACCATCAAATAATGTTGATTGGGTATACACTTATTACACAAATACTAACCAAACCGAAACGAGCACGGTTACTTATGACAGTGCAATTACATACATAACTTTTAAAGAAACTCTTCCGCATAACCCGTTTTTAAATGCAACCGTGATATTAAACGAAAACGCATTTGAAGAAATGAGAAAACGCCCCACCGGAAACTGGTGTCTCGGAAAAGACATTGACTTATACGATCTCGGAAAACACGC
>USKH01000261.1 GCA_900555125.1 uncultured Clostridium sp. | reverse complement strand
CCGTCCGACGTAAATGTCCTTATTCTGGCACTCGGAAAACGTCTCGTATAAGAGGCGTTTTTGCTTTTTTTGCACAAAAAATAAAATATTTTTAAAAAAACTATTGATTTTTTGCAAAACCTGTGTTATAATACTTATCGAAGCGGATCCGAATCCGCAATGCTAATCTAAAAACGAAGAGGAATCAGGGGCAATGAACATTACCGAAGTACGAGTAAGACTGGTTAAAAAGGACGAAGGAAAGCTTAAAGCAGTGGCAAGTATCACTATCGACGATTGTTTTGTCGTTCACGACGTTAAAATTCTGGAGGGAGCAGACGATTTCTTTATCGCCATGCCCAGCAAGAAAACGCCCGACGGCGAATATAAGGATATAGTACATCCGCTCAACACCGAAACGCGCGAGCTTATCAAGAAAACAGTGCTTTCCGAGTTCGAGAAAGTAAGAGCGGCGGCAGAAAGCGAAGAATAAAGTAAAATAAGGCTACTTTTCCCTGCCCGAAGCATATAAAATAGGTATGAAAATACATTTTATAGGTGCGGGCGGAGCAAGTATGAGCGTACTGGAAAGTATTTCGGCGCGACTCGGAGAGGACGTGAGCGGCTCCGATATAAAAACGGGCGGTCACGACAAAAAGAATATTTCGGGCAAAGACCTCGTGGTGTATTCGGGCGCAATTCCGGAAAACAACGAGGAATTGTCGTATGCGCGTAAACTCGGCGTTCCTGTAATGGAACGATCCGAGTTTTTGGCTTTTATTTCAAGCAAATATCGTAGAGTTATCGCCGTAGCCGGCTGTCACGGCAAGACCACTACCACGGCTATGCTCGGAGAGGTTCTCGCAAAAAAAAATCCCACCGTGCATATCGGCGGCGAATACAATTTCGGTTTCACGCAGAAAAACGACTATTTCATTACCGAAGCTTGCGAGTACAGGCGCAGCTTTCTTCAATTAAAACCCGACGTTGCGATAATTACCAATATCGATTTCGACCACCCGGACACATACCGCGATATATCCGACACCGAACAGGCTTTTTGCGAATTTATACGAGGCTGCAAAGCCGTGATATACAACGGCGACGACGTCCGGCTTAAAAAAATTGTTCCGTTCGGCGTAAGCGTCGGTTTTTCGAGCGATAACGACTATGTGATACGTACATATTCGGGATGTTTCGATTTGTTTTACCGCGATTCGTATTCGGGCAGTTTTGCGCCTGTCTTTTCCGAACCGTTCAATGTCAAAAACGCCGCGCTCGCAATAGTAGCGGCTTATCGCGAAAACTTATGTTACCGCGACATAAAGGAGGGAATCGAGCGGTTTACCGGAGTAAAACGCCGAGGTGAAATAGTGTCGAAAGACGAGATTTGCACGGTAATATCCGATTATTCGCATCATCCCGCCGAGATAAAGGAACGCATTTCCGCACTTAAAAAGCAATACGGAAAAGCGGCGGTTATTTTTCAGCCTCACACTTATTCGCGCACAATCGCGCTTGCGGACAGATTCGCGGCGGCGTTTTCGGAGGCGGACGAAGTCGTATTTACCGATACTTTTGCCGCTCGCGAGAAATCGGGCGACGACAGGCTTATCTACGATATCTGTCGCAAAAACGTTGCCTGCTCGTTCGTTCCGAAAAATCTTCTGCGCGAAAAATTCTTGCTTCTCAAACAAGATTATCCGTGCGTCGCGCTGATGGGAGCGGGCGATTTCCAGGCGGAATTGCTTGAAAAATATGATAAAAAGGTTGCCGATTCGGATAAAACGGATAAAAATAACGCTCGCAGCAAAAAATCCGGCGAAAAAAGTTGACAAAATCATACTAAAAGGGTAAACTTTTACTTGCGCGGGAGAAAGACTTTCGCGCAAGGAGTCAATAATTATGAAAATAACCAAAGATATGACTATTTACGAAGTAATTCAGATAAATCCCGCTCTTGCGGAAGTGTTCACCTCTCTCGGAATGCATTGCGTAGGCTGTGCAATAGCTCACGGAGAAACGGTAGAAGAGGCGGCAGCCGTTCACGGTATCGACCTCGACACCATGCTGGAAAAGCTTAACGAAGCGGTAGACGCCGAATAATGAAAATAGTAG
>USKH01000260.1 GCA_900555125.1 uncultured Clostridium sp. | reverse complement strand
AAATTCGCTTTCGCTGCCGTTATAGTAGACGTACGACGGCGCAGTGCTTGCCATATACGAATTAAACACGTTGTATCCGATTTTTTTGACGTTTTTGCCGATTACCACCGCTTTTAAGTAGTTATCTATAAATGACGTTTCGTCTATTTCCTCCACGTCGTCGCCTATTATCACGGTCATAAGGCGAGTAGTAGGGTTATTTCCTTTCATATTCATGAACGCGTCTTTCTGAATATATTTTCCGCCCGTTTTTATAAGCGTTATGGTTGACGGAATATTGAAAAACACATCCTGAGAATATTTGCCGACGCATACAAACTGACGCGTCTGAGCCCTGTCTGACGTTCTGCCGAACAAAAAGCCTTCGGTAAGTTGTACATAGTCGGTTTTTTGCTGTCTTACTACTCCCGCAAACGGCACGGACAGAGTTTCGAGCGCGGCGCAGCCCTCTATCGCGCCTTCGCCGATGCTTATGACCGACGCGGGAACTTCAAACGCTTTAAGCATATAGCAATTGCGGAACGCGCGTGCGCATATTATTTTTGTAGCGGCGTTCAATTTGCACGATGCAATCGGCTGAGAAGCCGATTTTACAAGAGCGAAATATGCGTTACCGGATGAAGGCAGATAGTAAGCGTTGTCGTATTTATTCATCACGGATGTCTGCACTCCGTCGAAAGCCCCGCAGGCAATTATTTCGGCGCCGTCGTTTATCACGGTTTTCGCCGATTTATTTACAACGCCGACCAGCAAACCGTACTTATTGTCGCCTTTTTAAGATATCGGCAGTTGTCGCTTACCATGTACGGCAGTTTATCCGCGCCCGTAAACGCGTCGGCGGCAACCAAAGCGGCCTTGGACGGAACGTTAAGTTTTACAAGCGACGCACAGTTGTAAAAGGCCTTGGCTTCTATAAGGTAAATATCGCCCAGCAGAATTATTTCTTCGATGTGAGAACAATCGGAAAAAGCGGTTGCCGGCAGCGATCCCGTTTCCACCGTTACTTTTTTAAGCGAAGCCGGTACTATCGAGTTGCTTTTCGCCTGAGACCAGAATATTTTACCGAGGAAATACTCCGTCGAACCGTCGTAGCCGTCGGATACGGAATCTCCTATCTGCGGAATCGAAAGTTCAACGAGATTGTTTGCTCCGTACAAAACGCCTCTGTCAACGAAATACGAATTGGAGCCAAGCGTTTTCATAGTCGCTTTTTTAAGATTTGTTTTGTCGAAAAATCTGAACGTGCAGGGCGTACCGTACCATTCTTCGATGTTAAGACATCCTTCAAACGCCGTTCCCGCAGCCTCGCTTGTGTTTATATCGCCCAGAATAGTGACTTTTTTAAGCGACGTGCAGTAGTTGAAAGTATGCGATTCGAGGTACACGACTTTGGCCGGAATGACTATTTCTTTAAGCTTTTCGCAGTTAGCAAACGCATAATAGCAAATGCGCGTAAGACTTTTCGGCAGCGAAACCTCTTCTATATTGTCGCAGTTTTCAAACGCGCCGCCGTTTATCTGCAACACGCCCTCTTCTATTATTACCTTTTTGATTTTATGTTCGGTTCCGTAGTCGTACTCGGGGCGGAACGCCGTCGCTTTGATTTCGGTGACCGGCAGGTTATTATACATGCCGGGAATAAACAGTACCCCGTTCGTAATCGTCGCTTTCTTTTTAAGCCCGGCAACCGTGTAACCCTTGCCGTCCGAATTGAGCTCAAACGTCACTACGTACTTACTTTCGCCGCAGAATTCGCACGTTCCGTCGGTGCCGTAGACGTGATCGGTTTTGGGAACGATTTGTTGCGCTACTTTATAATCGCAACGAGAACAATGTTCGCCCGCTGTAAGACCTGTTTTAAGGCAGGTTGCGGAAACCGCCTCGTCTTTGATTATATCGTGACCGAGCGCGGGTACTTCGGTTTGTTCTACCTTATAATCGCAACGAGAACAATGTTCTCCCGCTGTCAAGCCTGTTTTAAGACATGTTGCCGACGCTGCCTCGTCTTTTACTATATCGTGTCCGACCGCGGGTATTTCTGTTTGTTCTACTTTGTAATCGCAACGAGAACAATGTTCTCCCGCTGTCAAGCCTGTTTTAAGACATGTTG
>USKH01000259.1 GCA_900555125.1 uncultured Clostridium sp. | reverse complement strand
AGCGGAGTGTTTATCGACCACGGCGCGGGAGTGGTTATCGGCGAAACCGCGGAAATAGGAAACGATTGCACAATTTATCAGGGCGTAACGCTGGGCGGAACCGGTAAGGATAAAGGGAAGCGTCACCCAACGCTTAAAAACGGAGTGATGGTGGCGGCGGGTGCCAAAATTCTCGGTCCGTTCACAGTTGGCAAACATGCAAAAATAGGCGCGGGTTCGGTGGTGCTGAAAGAAGTGCCGGACAACGCAACCGTAGTGGGAGTCCCCGGACGAGTGGTCCGGATCAAGGGTGAACGCGTTGACGACCTCGATCAGAATCTGCCCGACCCCGTAAAGGACGAAATCACCCGATTGGTAAGCGAAATCGAAAAGCTTACGGCGCGTATAGCCGAACTCGAGAAAGAAAACTCCGACGATAAAAAAATAAGATAAATTATATATGTGCGTTGCGAAAGTGCGCATGAAGAGGTAGCATATGCTGAAATTATACAATACTCTGTCAAGAGAAAAAGAAGAATTCAAGCCTGTGGGCAAAGTGGTGACAATGTATTCGTGCGGACCCACCGTTTACAGCTACGCTCATATCGGAAATTTAAGAACGTATGTTTTTATGGACGAAGTGAGAAGAGTTCTGCGTTACGACGGATATAAAATCAAAGGCGTCATGAACATTACGGACGTGGGGCATCTTTTGTCGGACGGCGACGAAGGCGAAGACAAAATGGAAAAAGCCAGCCGCGAGCAGAAAAAAACGCCGTGGGAAATCGCCGAGTTTTACACGAACGTGTTTATGAAGGACATTGCCCTTCTCAATATAGGCAAGCCCGAAATAATAGCCAAAGCCACCGACCACATTCAGGATATGATCGAATATGTCGAAAAACTGGTGGAAAAGGGCTACGGTTACGAAACAAGCGACGGCATTTATTTCGATATCGGCAAATTTCCCGAATACGGCAAACTTTCCCGTCTTAATCTCGAAGATCAGATTGCCGGAGCGAGAGTGGAAGTCAACAGCGAAAAACGTCATCCCGCCGACTTTGCGCTTTGGAAAAAAGCCGCGCCCGAGCATATCATGCAGTGGCAGTCGCCCTGGGGCATGGGCTTCCCCGGCTGGCATATCGAATGCTCGACCATGAGCCGCAAATATCTCGGTTCGCTTATAGATATTCACACCGGCGGCGTGGACCATATTCCCGTTCACCACGAAAACGAAATAGCTCAGTCCGAGGCGCTTGAAGGGCATAAGACGGTAAACACCTGGATGCACGGCGAATTCATGCTTGTGGACGGCGGAAAAATGAGTAAGTCGCTGGGCAACACCTATACGCTTGCTCAGTTGGAAGAAAAGGGCTTCGAACCGCTTTCGTATCGCTATTTCTGCCTTAACACGCATTACAGAAAAAAACTCAACTTCACGTTTGAGGGATTGGAGGCGGCTCAGACCGCCTATCGCCGACTGCTTGCCGCGCTTTACGAACATAAAACGGCAAAGGGAGTCAAGACCGCGCCCGAAAAGCTTCGGGAGTACAAGGAAGCTTTCCAAAACGCCATTGACGACGATATAAACGTTCCTATGGCACTCGGCGTGCTGTGGACCATGGTCAGGCAGCCTTACAGCCGCGACATATACGAACTGGCTCTCGATTTCGACAAGGTATTCGGTTTAAGCCTCGATAAGGCAAAGCCGGAAGAAAAACCCGAGATAGAAGTGCCCGACGATATCCGCGCGATTGCCGACGAACGCTTCGAGGCAAGAAAAGCTAAAAATTGGGCAGAGTCGGACAGACTGCGCGACGTGCTTTCCGAAAAAGGTTATGCCGTTCTCGATTCCAAAGACGGCTACAAACTGGAAAAGAAATAGTTTTGTAAACTTTATATTTTATTGTTAAAAACGGTTGTGTTCATATGTGCGCAGCCGTTTTTTTGCATGTATTGGAAGGTTGATATTTGTTTGCAGATTGCAGGAAGAGCGACAATATTTTAAAGCCTCGCCCCTCGGGAGATGTGTCGGCGACAGCCTACGGAGAGGGTTGTAGTGCCTTTCGTCCTCGGCTGTGTGGGATCCCTTCTTTTTTTAGGCGAAGAAAAAAGAAGCAAAAAAGTCGCCGGTGACTA
>USKH01000258.1 GCA_900555125.1 uncultured Clostridium sp. | reverse complement strand
TTGTATGAAAATATAGCTACAAAATTATGATTTTTTTAGGAATAACTCCAAAGTCCTACTGTAAAAACATTTGTCGTTTTTGAGGAGGGTTGGGCTGATAAAAGTTATTACCTTTGTCTGTCGGATAGCATTTTTTGTTGCGGATGAAAGCGATCGAACTATTAGCTCCGGTTAAGGATTACACATGTGGTTGTGCTGCAATTGATTGTGGTGCCGATGCGCTCTATGTCGGCCCGCCTCGATTCGGTGCGCGTGTCGATGCGGGTGTGTCGCTGTCGGATATCGAACGGCTGTGCGGCTATGCCCATCGTTTCGGAGTCCGGGTTTTCGCTACGATGAATACGCTGTTGTATGAGTCGGAATTGAAGGAGGCGGAGCGGTTGGCGAACGATGTCTGTCGGGCCGGAGTGGATGGTCTGATCGTGCAGGATATGGCTTTTCTGCGGATGGATTTGCCTCCGGTCGAGTTGCATGCGTCGACACAGATCTTCACGATGACGCCCGAACGGGCCCGATTCTGGAGCGATGTCGGTTTTACCCGGATCAACAGGTCCGCCGCCGCCTTTACAAGCGGTGAACACGGGTGCCGAACAAAGAACCAATGCAAGCAGTAAGCTAACTAATTTCTTCATGTTTCATGCTCCTTAAAAATAGATATAAAATATTACTTATATTAAGCCGCCCGAAAAACGTCGGTTAATACCTTAAAAACGTCGAAAAAAGCCAAACCCGATGGTACAACACCATTTCCCCAAAGGTTTCACATGCGACAAAGCGGACATTTACACGATATAATGTACACACGCTGCCGTTTTCCTCTACATATTATAAATCATATCGCCTGCTTTGTCAAGAATTTATCGCTTCTTTAATGTGATTTTTTTGTGACAATTGAAAAATTTCACAATCCGGGAGCTTTTTCTCTTGCTTAATATTTGTTTTTTTGTTAATATTTATGTGAACAGATATCGCCGATGTGATTAACATTCGGCAAGGAGAGCGAAGTTATGCGTAAAATTATAATAACCGCCGATTCGACGGCGGATGTAACGCCCGAACTTAAAAAGGAATTCGGATTGGAAACTATGCGTTTTTCGCTTAATACGGGTAATGCGTGTTTTCCCGACCGCGTAGAAGAGCCGGATAAAATGCTTTCTTTATTGGACATGACCGAAAACACGCCGCAAATACTAATTCCTCCGCAAAGGACAGATTACGAGGACTTTTTCGACGATCTGGCTGAAAAAAATTACGATATAATTCATGTTTCGCAGGGACAGGCATGGTCGGCGGCATACAAAAACGCTATGGCAGCCGCAAAAAACACCATGGTAAAGTTCAGAAACCGGCTTGTTTTCGTTGCGGACAGTCGCGGTACGGCAGCCGGGCAGGCACTTATACTCGATTCGGCGCTTGCCGCCAAAGCAAAAGGCGAAAGTCCGGAAGAAATTTTTTCGCTTGCGGACGAGCTTTCTTTACGGACGGAGAGATATTTCATTCTGCCGGACGCTTCAAGGTTCAATAGTTTGTACCCCACCCCCTCCGGTTCTCTTGCCGAAAGCGCGCAGACCGTTGCGGTTGTTTCTGCCGACGGCGACGGAAACATTCTTTCCGTAAAGCGATTCAGGTCGTTTTTCGCCGCATGCAAACACATTGCCGAAGCATATCTCGCGGCGGACAATAAACTACCGTGCTACATATACGGTTCGGCAGACGTCGATCCGCTGCTTAAAGCGGTATCGTTTTTGCGCAAACGCGGCATTTCGGACATACGAATGAGTTCTATGGGCGCGGCAAACTGCTGCACTTTCGGAAAAAGCGCGGTGTCGGTGGCGTTTATCGGCAAGCCTTTAAAAGCAGCAAGCAAAAGAAAATTGTCGCCCGGCAAACCAACCGATATTTTCGAGCCGGAAGAATAGTTTACGCGCTTGCTTTCCTGTTTTACGAAGCGGATTCTTTCACAAAAAATCGACATGTTCCGCAGATAAAAAGCAGCAACCTCCAGTAGTTTCTTAACAAAAAAGCAGATAGAGCTTAACGGACTCTTCTGCTTTTTATTTTATAAATTTAATCGGTTTTATCGGTCGATGAGCAATACACACGCCGATATTTGCGCAATTATGTCTTTAT
>USKH01000257.1 GCA_900555125.1 uncultured Clostridium sp. | reverse complement strand
CGCAGGGCGAAAAGAAAAAGATTACGCATATGTGCATCGCGGCACATTTCGACGACGTCGAATTTATGGCGTATCACGGCGTACTCGAATGTTTCGGAAAGGATGACAAATGGTTTTCGGCAGTAGTCGTAACCGACGGAGCAGGCAGCCCCAGAAGCGGCTTGTACGGAGACTATTCCGACGAGCAGATGAAAGCCGTACGAATAAAAGAACAACACAAAGCAGCCGTGGTAGGCGAATACGGCTCGGTTTACAACCTCGATTTCGCCTCTTCCGATGTAAAATTCGGCAACGAAGCGGTGGTTAAACAGATTGCCGCAGTTATCGACGAGTGTCGACCCGAAATAATTTATACGCACAATCCCGCAGATAAGCACGATACGCATCTTGCTACCTGCCTTCGCGTAATCGAAGCAGTGCAGTCGCTTCCCGAAGAGGCTCGCCCCAAAAAGCTGATAGGTTGCGAAGTCTGGCGCGGACTGGACTGGGTAAACGATAATGACAAGGTTATTCTGGACGTTTCGGCTCATCCCAACATTGCCATGAGCCTGTCGTCTGTGTTCGACAGCCAGATTCAGGGCGGAAAACGTTACGATCTGGCGTGCGACGGCAGAAGACTGGCAAACGCCACGTTCTTTGCAAGCCACGCAACCGACAAAGCCGAACGGCTCAATTACGCAATAGATATGTCTCCGCTTATTAAAGGCGGAAACCCCGCCGACTATATCGAAAGATATATCGAAGCGTTCAGAAGAGACGTTCTGGTCCACATAATGCGCCTTAATAAAAAAAGACAGTAGTATGAAAAAAGCGGCAATCGCATAAAAACGGTTGTCGCTTTATTTTTGAATTTGAAAAAACTTGTAAGGCTTTATTTGATCTTTGCTGCGCCTGCGCCGAATTTGACGACGTTTTTGCCGAATTTGGTGCGCGCGGCTTTTATTTTCTGAACGGGAGCGGGTTCGGTTTTATACATTCCGCGGTCGTTCATGTATTTGAATGCGTCAAACTGATCGCATGCGCATTCCGACATCTGCGTGTTGATAATTTTTCTAAGCTGTTCGTTGTCTGTTTCGAGCATGGCGGTTCCGTACAGCTTTACGAGATTTTTGTGGCCGCCCAATACGTCCGAGATAATGTCGTAGTCGCTGAGCCTGCAGTTGTTATCGCACGCCGTTTCGGTGTGATTTTTTACCGCGCATTTTTTGTTTTCCTGAGGTTTTTTTGTGTTTTCGCGCGTTTGCTTATCTTGATGGTTCTTTTTAACGGGCATAAATTTTCTCCTTAATTCATTGGTTGTTGTTCAGGTAATTGTACAGTGCCATATAGCGTGTTTTGTGATTATTTGCGTACTTTCCCAGCTTGGTTTTAAGCACGGGATCGTTGCATTCGTCAACGTACGCGCAGCATTTTTTGTATGCAAGTTCTTCGCTGCCGAGCAACTGTGTAAGCTCTTGCAAAGTTTTTGTCGTCATTTTTGACATTTATCGTTTACCTCCGATGTAATCTGATTAAATTATTAGCAAAGTAAAGAAAAATATACCATGCCCGTCCTGAAATTTTGTTTTTTTTCGATTATCGCTTGAAAAAGCCGACGTTATGTGCTACAATCTTATCTATGGGAATAATAACCGAAGTTACAATTCAAAAGAAAAACCGCAGCCGCGTCAGCGTTTACGTCGACGGTGAGTTTTTTTGCGGAATGCAAAGCATAACCGCCGCAAAAGAGGGAATAAAACCGGGCGCCGAAGTGGACGAGGCGGAGCTTATGCGAGTAATCGCCGAAAGCGAAAGCGTAGAGGCATTCGACAAGGCGTTGTCGTATATCGGGAAAGGACCGCGCACGAAAAAGGAAATCGAAAGCTATCTTATAAAGAAAGAATACCCGATATTTGCGATAAACGATGTTGTCGAAAAACTTTCCGATTACGGTTATCTCAACGACGAGAGCTACGTCGACGCATACCTTCATTGCTATTCGGGAAGTCGCGGCATAAAAAGGCTTAAAGCCGATCTTATACAAAAAGGAGTGGATAAGACGCTCATAGATGAGAAATTATCCTTGCTCGAAGGGCAGGACGGCGCCGCACGCGTTGCCGCAAATAAGTATATGCGTACTCATAAAAACGCAGATAA
>USKH01000256.1 GCA_900555125.1 uncultured Clostridium sp. | reverse complement strand
TACTTCCCGCCTTTATATCTCTTCAAAAATCCGTCCGCGTTTCCGAAATCGAGATAAGCGGATTCAGTTGAACGGAGCATCTCGACTTTTTTGTTTTCGCCGCCGTAAGTCGTAAAATAATCGCTTTTTATATCCTTTTTTTCATATTCCGTCTGCCACTTCGCGTCAAACAAGAGGGCGTTTATAAGATACATCATATCATCGGTAGCTATTTCGTCAAGAACGTCCTTTATCATTCCGTCGGTTTTGTTCAGACACCAATTATTGACGTCTTTAAGCGTTTGTGCGTTAAAAGCCGACCTATATACCTCGGCGTTGAAAACTTCCTTAACCGTTTTCAGAAAATTCTCTTCAACGTCAACCGCGCCCTCTCTTACCCACACGGAATTCGCAAGTTTAACCTCGTTTCCGCTATCCGACAGAATTTTATTGATAACGGCATTCACGTCTTCTACCTTCCCGCCGAAAGCGGACTCGAATTCCGCCCTCGTTTCCCCTTCCGCGCCGTTAGCGATCATTCCGAGGCAGGCCGCCGCAGACAACGGCGAAACGAGTACGTTTTTGCCGCGCTCGTCCTTAACGACGTTTTTAAGAAGCTCCGCGCCGAACCCGTTCAGCCCGTCGCTCACGTTTTGTTTGATTTCGTTTCCGCCCGCGGCTTTAGCAAACGAAAAATTTGCCGTAAGTTCCGTGGCTTTAACTTTCTTAGGGCTGTACTTACAAGCCCCCGCCCCTAAAACAGCCATAACACCCGCCGCAAAGCAAGCCAAAACTCTCATTTTTCCGCTTTTCATACTAACCTCCTCTGCCATGTTATTATAATAATATAACATTGACAACCATTATCTGCTATTATATTAACATGATACCGTCTATTTGTCAATACCAAATAATATAAAGGCAATAAATAGCTATGCAAAATATCGTTATGAAAAACGTATCGTTCACATTCCGATTTACATAGCAGTGTTCTTGAACAAAAAAGCAAAAAATGACAAGACACGATTTTAATTGTGTGGTATAATATAAGCGAAGAATGTTTTCTTGCGAGGATTTTTTACGCCATATTTTCAACGAACGACTTATTATTTGCCGACCGTAAAAAATATATTGCGGTAACAGTACAAGTTTTTTCGTAAGCCGTATAAAGGAATAATTAAATTATGATAGCTCAACAAATTATTGATTATATTGAAAACAACTTATTTTATCCTATCGAATATGATAAAATCGAAAAAATCGTATTTTACGGTAAATATAATATTATGCGTATTTTCTCCGCCTCGACAAAATATACGATAGGCGAATATATAAGGGTGAGACGGCTTTCCGAAGCGGGAAAACTTATCAGCGGAACAGATAAAACGATAACCGATATCGCTATGGAATGCGGCTATTCTTCATCGGCAAGCTTCGCGAAGGCTTTCAAGCAATTCAACGGTTTTTCTGCCGTAGAATGCCGCACAAACAAAAAATACAAATATATTCCCGCACTGAAACTCTGCCCCGATATTTATCCGATAAATTGTGAGGTTGTTTGTTTTGACAGAACATGCTTTATCGGTTACGGGAAAAGATTTAAAGGCAAGGCGGAAAGCAGAATGAAGCAAGATGAAGCTTTTATTGTATCTACAAGGCGAATGCAGGACGCTTTGCGATTGTTCCGAAATCAGAACGATTTTAATTATTGGGAAATTATGGAAAACTTCGACGAAACGGGGTATGATTATTTTTGCATGGTCGAACGTGAAACTTCTCCCCTCGATTTCTCAGCTCTTGCCGAAAGAAGCAAAGAAAAAGACTTTGATTTTTCATTTGCCGAAGCCGAATTAAAAGAATTAGCCTCCACGTTGGATAAAAAAGAAATCATCGGCAAATATGCAAAATTTACGGATGAATACAGAAATTTCCCCATGCAAGGTCTCGACGGATTTACGCAAAAGGCATATTTCAGTCTTGAAAAGCACAATTACAAAAGGGACGAAATAAGACCCGAACTACTCTGTGTTCATTGGACAAAGCGAGACAGAATATCCGAAAGACATCTCGAACTTTTTATTCCGATAAAATAGAAACCATTTGTTATAATATTTCGTGTTTTTATCTATGACAAAAACGGTTTTTAATTATCTATGCAGAACGATATAAACTCTTCTCGCCCGGCGGAAAAGCTTTCCCTT
>USKH01000255.1 GCA_900555125.1 uncultured Clostridium sp. | reverse complement strand
TCCTTCGCTTGTGCGCGCGTTTGGCGACGACTTCGACTTCGCAAGCATAAAGCAGTCGTTCGAGTCGGATAAGGAAGGAAGAAAGCTGGTGGGCAAGTACACCGAGGAAATGATGAAAATAATAGCCGTTGCCGACGACGATCTTCGCGCAGACATTATTTCCTTGTGCCTGCTTATCGCAACCGTAGACGGCAAAATATCGCTTAAAGAACGCAGATATATCAAAAAACTCATTCGCGCTTAAAGAGCAAAGATTATTCGTTATAAAAAACCAAAGCAAAAAAAACTCTCGCTTTTGTTTAGCGGGAGTTTATTTTTTTGTGGTACAATAAAAATGTAAAGATGCGCAAAGGAGAAAAAAAAGGCTGTGGGACGCAAAACTTTCGTCTATTCGGACGAGCTTAACGACGATTTTGCAAGAAGCAACGGTAAGATAAAAAAGAAAAAAATAGATGCCGAGTACAAATACGTCACCAAAAATCCCGTCTGGAAAGCGGGAGCGTTCGTCGTGTACAGGCTGCTTGCAACGCCGATAGGTTATCTCAGCATGAAATTCGGCTACGGGTTGCGTATAGAGAACCGCAAAGCCATAAAGAAGTTCACCGACGAGAAAACCGGATTTTTCCTGTACGGCAACCACACTCAGGGCTGGGGCGACGCTTTTTCGCCCACGCTTGCGTGTTTTCCGCACAAAGTGCATGTCGTGGTAAATGCCGACGCGGTTTCCATTCCGGTAGTAGGATCGGTTGCGCATATGGTGGGCGGAATGCCACTTCCGTCGGATATAGGCGGAATGAAAAACTTTTTGTCCGCAATGAAAAAGTTCACAGACTGCGGCAATGTCGTCGCCATTTATCCCGAAGCGCATATCTGGCCGTATTATAACGGCATACGCGAGTTTTCGGACGCGTCGTTTGCCTATCCGTTAAAGTTTAAAAAACTGGTAGTCGCGTTTGTCGTGACTTATCGCAAACGTAAAGTGATGAAAAGTCGGAAGCCGTATATCACGGTAACGCTTTCCGACCCGTTTTATCCCGAAAATTATAAGAATAAAACCGAACTTCGCAACGCCGTTTACGCTTTTATGGCGGAAACGGTAGAAAAACAGAAGAGTTACGGTTATAATACCTATATAAAGGAGAATAAAGTTGAAAATAACGATAGTATGTGACGTATTGGGCGAGGAAAACAACGGCACTACGATTGCCGCCATGAACCTTATACGCTATCTCAAAAAAGCCGGGCATGAAGTACGAGTGCTTTGTCCGGATAAAACCAAAAAGGACCTGGAGGGCTATTTCGTCGTTCCCACGCGCTCTTTCGGCGTGTTTAACGGCTACGTCGAGCGTAACGGCGTTTCGTTGGCAAAGGCTGACGACAAAACCGTGCTTGCCGCAGTGGAAGGCGCGGACATAGTGCATGTCATGCTCCCGTTCACGCTGGGGAAAAAGGCGATAAAAATCGCAAAGGAGCTGGGTATTCCGGTATCCACGGGTTTTCATTTTCTCGCCGAGAACCTTTCGTCGCACGTTTTTCTCAAAAACTCCAAGCTTACCAATAAAATAGTGTACGACTATTTCCATTCGGTTTATAAGGAATGCGACGCCGTTCATTATCCCACCCAATATCTTCGCGATCTCAACGAAAGCATGTACGGAGCCACCAACGGATACGTCATCAGCAACGGCGTAAACGATCGTTTTCACCTCGAAAAAGTCGAAATGCCCGCCGACGGACTTATACGTATAGTTTACACCGGCAGATATTCGCGCGAAAAATCACACAAGGTGCTTATAGAAGGCGTTGCGAAGTCTGTCTATAAAAATAAAATAAAACTTATTCTCGTCGGCGACGGACCGCTGAAAGAAAATCTCGCAAAGCAGATAGAGGAAACCGGAATCAACGCCGAAATGAACTTCTTCTCGCGCGACGATATGGTAAAGATTCTCAATCAGGCGTATCTGTACGTTCACGCAGCCGAGATAGAGGCGGAAGGAATAAGTTGCCTCGAAGCCATTGCGTGCGGCACCGTTCCGATCATATGCAATTCGGATAAATGCGCTACCAAATCGTATGCGTTATGTCCGGAAAGTCTGTTTGAAAAAGGGAATTCCGAAGATCTCGCAAACAAAATAGACTGGTGGATCGACCACCCCGAAAAAAGAGCGGAATATTCCAAAAAGTATGCGGATTTTG
>USKH01000254.1 GCA_900555125.1 uncultured Clostridium sp. | reverse complement strand
ACAAGAGGAATCAAAAAGCACAAATACAGCTAAAACCAAAAAAACTCGCGACGGGAGGTAACCGCCTATGAGAAAATTTTTCAGCGCAAAGGAAATTGTTTTTTCCTCTGCGCTTTTTTTGAAATAAGTTAAAAAATTTTTCGGAAATTTTATCCTTTTGCGCAACCGGACCGGTTTTTTGTTGTCTATACAGGTGAAGGGAGGTTGCGCGTCGCAATAAAAAGCAAGGAGGAAAAGTATGGAAGATCGGGAAATTATCGATATGTTCTGGCAACGAAAAGAAACGGCAATATCTGTCACGGCAGAAAAATACGGAAACTACTGTCACACGATTGCTTACAATATTCTTTATAATCGTTTCGATGCGGAAGAATGTGTAAACGATACGTATCTTAGTGCCTGGAACAGCATGCCTCCGCAAAGACCGAACAGGTTGACGGCGTTTCTCGGGAAAATTACTCGTAATTTTGCTCTGAATCGCTACAAACACAACTCTGCGGCAAAGCGAGGCGGCGGGCAGATGGAAATTGCTTTATCCGAATTGGAAAATTGCATTCCGGACGTTAAAGGAGTGGAGCAAATTGCGGATGAAGCTTTATTGGTGTCTGTCATAAACCGGTTTTTGTATGCTCAGTCAAAAACCAAACGTAATATTTTCGTTCTCAGATACTGGTACTTGTATCCTGTATGCGATATCGCCGATATGTACGACGCAAGCGAAAGCAAAGTAAAGGCCATATTGTTCCGTATGCGCGCCGAACTCAAAAAAAATCTCGAAAAGGAGGGTATTCGTTTATGAAAAAAGAAAGATTGTTGAGCGCAATCGGGCAGATAGACGACCGATTGATCTCAGATGCGCAACCGAAAGTCGGAGTTAAACGCAATAACGTTAAATTCAAGTGGATTGCGGCGTTGGCGGCGTGTCTTATTCTGGTACTGTGCGCCGGCGTGATAACTCCCGTAATGCTCGGAAATGCGGAAGCCGGAACGGTAACTATGGAAATCAACCCCGGAGTGGAGTATACAATCACCCGAAACGGCAATGTCAAATCGGTGCGATTTCTTAACGACGATGCAAAAAACGCACTTGAATCGGTTGCGTTAAAAGGGCAAAACCTAAAAACCGCAGTAACTATTACCGTTGCAGCATATATAACGGTAGGGTATATGGAAAAGAACGATACGGTACTTGTTTCCTTCGATAAAAAGTTGAGCAACAACGAAAAACTCAAAGAGTCCGTATCCGAAGACATTTGCAGTGCGCTGAAAGAAACAAAATCCGTTCATACCGTTGTATATGCGTCGGTAACGGACGATGAAGAAACGGTCGCCATTGCCGAAAAGTATGGTATTTCTCAAGGTAAAGCAAAACTTGTGAAAGATGCTGGCGAGAACAGCCAATTGTCGGTGGAAGAGCTTGTCGACCTGCCGCTCGACGAACTTGTCGGCTTGCAAAAAGAAACAGATTCTATCGTTGTAGACTCAAATTATATCGGCATATTCAAAGCAAAAAAAATTGCCATAACCGATTCGGGGTGCGTGACGAGGGTGGAGTTTACGGAGGCAAGACTGATTGACAACGGAGCTAAATATCCTTACTATCGGATCGTTTTCAAAGATAAGCATACGCAATGGATTTACAGCATAAACGCGGTAAACGGAAATATTATGGAAAAACATGAAGTTCCGTTGTTTATATCTTTGGAAGAGGCAAGAAAGATTGCTCTTAAAGACGCGGGTATCGATTACAACTTGCCGGAAGAAAAAATCGTGTTCACGAAAGAAGAGCTTAACCGCAATCAGGGGCGACCGTGCTGGATTTTGGAGTTCTATACGGAAAAATACCAATATTTTTACAAGATCGACGCTAAGACGGGCGAGATAATATTCTTCGATTACCACATCGATATTCGGAAAGCGAAAGAAATAGCGGCGAAAGATGCGGGCGTGTTTGACGAATTTACAAAAATAGTTTTTACTACCGAAGAATATGTAGGCGGCGGAATAAAAACTCCGTACTTCTATCTGGTGTTTAATAACGGTACGGTTGAGTGGCGCTATCGCATAGACGCAACGCTCGGAATCGTGCTTGAAAAGGACAAAGAAGAGCTGACAGATCTTTTGTAAAAAACGAGGATGACGTTTAACCGACGAGGAAATGGAAATTCTGACCAACGCGTAATGTTATATGAGATGCGTTAAAGTTGCGT
>USKH01000253.1 GCA_900555125.1 uncultured Clostridium sp. | reverse complement strand
AGAACGGGTATTCTTCAGATTAAATTCGACGAAAACCTTGTGGACAAAGAAACTTTCGCAAAAGCCGAAAGCGTCAGAAACGAGGACGTTCTCGCCGTTCGCGGCAAACTGTGCGCAAGAGAAGGCGCAGCCAAAAATCCGAGAATGAAAACCGGTATGGTAGAAGTGGTTGCGGAAGAACTCAAGATTCTTGCCGACGCCGATATACCGCCTTTTGTTGTCGAAAACAACCCGAACGCAAGCGAAGCGCTTCGCCTTAAATATCGCTATCTCGAACTTCGTACGCCCGCGCTGCAGGATAAAATAATGCTGAGAAGCAAAGTTTGCTCTATTATCCGCAATTTCTTTGCCGACAACGGATTTCTCGAAATTGAAACGCCTTTCCTCGGAAGAAGTACTCCCGAGGGCGCGCGCGACTATCTTGTTCCCTCACGCGTTCATCCCGGCGAGTTCTATGCGCTTCCCCAGTCGCCTCAGCTTTACAAACAGCTTCTGATGGTAAGTGGTTTTGATAAATACTATCAGATAGCACGTTGTTTCCGCGACGAGGATCTTCGAGCAAATCGTCAGCCCGAATTTACGCAGATCGATATGGAAATGTCGTTCGTGGACGACGAAGAAGACGTAATGAACGTTGCCGAACGTCTTATACGTAAAGTATTCAAAGAGACAATCGGCGTCGAATTCGAGCAGAATATCCGCCGCATGACCTATAAAGAAGCCATGACAAGATTCGGTTCGGATAAGCCGGACACTCGTTTCGGACTGGAAATTCAGGATATCAGCGACCTTGTTAAAGATTGCGGCTTCGGTGTGTTTACAAACGCAATTGCGGCGGGCGGAAGCGTTCGTCTGATAAACGCGAAAGGTTTTTCCAAACAGCCCAACCCCATTCTTTCCAGAAAGGAAATCGACGCTCTCGGAGAATTCGTTAAAACTTACAAGGCAAAGGGACTTGCAACAGTTACTGTAAAAGAGGAAGGCGTTCAGTCGTCAATCGCAAAATTTTTAAGTGAAGACACGTTAAACGCAATATTGAAGCGTGCAAACGCAGAAATCGGCGATACTCTTATGATAGTTGCCGATAAAAACGAAACCGTGTTTGCGTCTTTGGGTGCGCTCCGTCTCAAACTTGCCGAAAAAGCTAATCTCATCGATCAAAGCAAATACGATATTTTGTGGATAACCGAATTTCCGCAGTTCGAATACAGCGAAGAAGAGGGCAGACTGGTAGCCGTTCACCATCCGTTTACCATGCCCAAAGTCGAAGACCTGCCGCTTATCGACACCGATCCGCTTGCAGTCAGAGCGAAAGCTTACGACCTCGTTATCAACGGTCAGGAAGCGGGCGGCGGCAGCATCAGAATTCATTCCAAAGAAGTGCAGAACAAGATGTTTGAGACTCTTGGATTTACCGACGAGAAGATCGAAAAAATGTTCGGCTGGTTTGTAACCGCGCTCAACTACGGCACGCCTCCTCACGGCGGGTTGGCATTCGGTCTGGACAGACTTATAATGCTGCTCAGCAAAACCGATAACATTAAAGACGTAATCGCTTTCCCGAAGGTTCAGAATGCGTCCGATCTTATGACCGAAGCGCCTTCCGAAGTGGAAGAAAAACAGCTTCGCGACCTCAGCATTGGCATCACCGCCAAAAACTAAAATCAAAAATCGAAAAGGAGTTTGTCTGTCAACACTGCGGATAAACTCTTTTAACACGGAGACTTGTATGAAGGTATATTTCGACTATTCGGCAACTACGCCGCTTGCACGCGAAGTTCTGCAGACCATGACGCCGTATTTATGCGATATGTTCGGCAACGCCGACAGCGTTCATTCGTTCGGACGCGACGCCGCGTATGCGGTAGACGAGGCGAGAAGAGCGGTTGCAAAGGCAATAAACGCCAAGCCTAAGGAAATTTTCTTTACTTCCGGCGGTACCGAATCGGACAACTGGGCAATTAAAGGCATTGCGCATGCAAATAAAAACAAAGGCAACAAAATTATAGTTTCCGCAATCGAACACGCCGCGGTTTTATCATCTGCGGAGCAGCTAAAACACGAAGGATTTGACCTTGTTTATCTTCCCGTTACAGATAAAGGACTTGTTTTGCCCGAAACACTCGAAAACGCCTTGAAAGAAAAAGCGGCGGTACTCGTCAGCGTCATGCTTGCAAACAACGAAATAGGAACTGTTCAGCCGATAGAAAAACTCTGCG
>USKH01000252.1 GCA_900555125.1 uncultured Clostridium sp. | reverse complement strand
ACAGTATAGCTCCGATGATAATAATGATGTCGTCGTTTATCGTCGTGCGGCAGATTTATCTTTTCGTAGTTTCGAAGTCCATTACAAACGAATTTCTGCCCATTGCGTTCAGCTATCCCGTGGGCTGGGGAGTTTGCTGTGTGTCCACGCTTATTTACTACTTTGCCGTTTTCCGCTTCGACAAAAATAAAATCCCCGCCGTCAAAGATTCCGGAGAGGAAGACGTCCCGTCGGATTGCGAAGAATAATTAAATACGAAAATTATGCTCCGAAGCGTTTTTAACTGCGTTTCGGGGTTTTTTACATATTTTTACTATTACGTGGCACAGTATATGTATGCAAAGAGCAAAAGAAATAGAAAACGCGTTTTCGGGCGACGATTTGCCGATACTGCGCGAAATATCCGCTCCGAGAGGTAAAGCCGCGCTGCTGTATCATCCGGATTTAACCGATCCGGAGCTTTGTTTCCGCATAATAGGATGGACGGAAAAAATTTCCGACAAAAGGTTGTCGCTGGACGAAATCCGCAAAAAGTGTATTTACATTTCCGAAACCAAAATAGCAGACGGCAAGGATGAAGCTATCGACGCAATTCTTTCCGGCGACGCCGTGCTTATTTTCGATAAAACGCCGGGCTATCTCGTGCTTAACGTCCGCAAGTACGACAAGCGTTCGATAACCGAGCCGCCGCTTTCCACCGTGACGTACGGTCCGCGCGAGGGCTTTATCGAAGACCTTAAAACCAATCTGTGCCTTATCGAACGGCGCATTCGTTCGCCAAAAACGGTGGTGCGCCGTCTGAAAATAGGTTCGGTTACCAAAACCGACGTGGCGGTTGTGTACATCGACGGCATAGCGGATAAAAAGGTTGTGGATAAAATAGTGTCGCGTTTGTCGCAAATAGATACCAACGGCATTATAGACGTGCAGTATTTACAACCCTATCTCGAAGAGCGACCGTTTTCGATATTCGATCAGGTGGGAAGAGCCGAAAAGCCGGATATCGTGGCGGCAAAAATTCTGGAAGGAAGAGTGGCAGTGCTTGTAAACGGCACGCCTGTCGCGCTTACTCTGCCCTATTTGTTTATCGAAAGCATTCAGTCCAGTGCCGACTATTATCAGCGTTTTTCGTATGCCTCGTTTCTTCGCATTCTCCGCATGATAACGCTGGGATTTGCAATATTGCTTCCGGGGGCATATATAGCTCTTCAGAAATATCACTTAAACATAATTCCTCTGAAGTTTATGCTAACAGTAATAACCGCGCTCAGCGGTATTCCCTTCCGCGCAACAACCGAAATGCTGTTTGTAATTCTGTTGTTTGAAATAATAAGAGAAACGGGCATACGAATGCCCAAAGCGGTCGGAATGGCAATGAGTATAGTGGGCGCGCTGGTCTTAGGCGAAACGGCTGTCAGGGCTGGCATAGTAAGTTCGCCTGCCGTCATGATAGTGGCTCTGTCGTCGCTTGCCCTTTACACCGCTCCCGACGAAGTGGACTCGACTACGCTTCTTCGTATAATTTTCACGCTGTTAGGCGGAATAGGCGGCATATATATGCTGCTTATAGGTCTTATTTTTCTGGCTCAGTACGTTGTCGGAATAAACGGTTTGGGCGCGCCCTATCTTGCTCCGTTTGCTCCGTATGTGGGAAAGGATATGCAGGACGCGGCTGTTCGCGACAATTATCTCAATATGCGCGGACTCCCGGGCTCGTTCCCTAATGCCGGCAACAGGAACGGAAAACAAAAGGAGGGCGATTGAATGTATATAGAAAGACCGATGATTTCCGCGCGCCAGTTTATTCTGCTGGCGTTTATAGGCGGAATGGTGATCAAAGGACTTATGCTTCCGTCCATACTCATGCGGATAAGCGGAAAAGACGGATTGTTCGTAATGGCATTTTATTTTCTGATTGAAATAATAAACCTCACGCTGTTTTCGCTTTTGATAGTGAAATTCCCCGAAAAAACCTTTTTTAATATTCTGTCCGAATGTTTCGGTAAGGTTTTTTCGCGCATAATAGCGGTTGCGATAATTATTGCGTCGTTGATAAAATTCACGCTCAATCTGTCCGAGGTAAAGGCGTTTTTTTTAATCGAAATGTTTGACTCGTTCAACTGGACGGTGATGATAATTCCGCTTATCGCGCTGTGTTTTACAATCGCGGTAAAATCGCTGCGAGTACTCGGGCGCACGGCGGAAATCTTTTTCCCGTTTA
>USKH01000251.1 GCA_900555125.1 uncultured Clostridium sp. | reverse complement strand
CTATGTCGAGATACTTGCAGATGTTGTCGTGTGTCGCCATAACCGGTAAAATCTCGTAGGGGAAATCGGCGGGATTCACCGTCACCAGCAGTGCCGCGTTGGCGTTTTCTCCGTCGCGGGCGGAGTTGCTCATACCGTTGGTGACAAGCGAATTTGCTTCGCTTGCGGCGGGCATTACGAATCCTCCGGGACACATGCAAAAGGAAAAGCATGCCCTCTCCCCTGCGTGCGAAACCAGCTTGTAGTCGGCAGCCGGCAAAAGCGGATATTTTTTACCGTACTGCGAAAAACCTATATTCTTTTGCAAATGTTCTATTCTCAGTCCTACGGCAAAATCCTTTGCGCGCATGTTTACGCCCTTGTTTTTGAGCATATAAAAAGTATCTCTTGCCGAATGTCCCACGGCAAGGACAAGCGCATACGGCGAGATTTTTGTTTTTTTACCGTTATTTTCGAGCGTGACGCTATTTATCCTGCCGTTTGCCGCCGAAATATCGACCAGTTTTGTACGAAAAAGCACTTTGCCGCCGTTGTTTTCGATATATGTTCGCATGTTTTTTACCACGCCGCGAAGCTTGTCGCTGCCTATATGCGGTTTATTGAGATAGGCGATTTCCGCGGGCGCACCGAATTTTATAAAGGTATCGAACACCTGTTTGTTGTAGCCCGAATGCGTTTGCGTGTTTAACTTGCCGTCCGAAAAAGTACCCGCTCCGCCCTCGCCGAACTGAATATTGCTGTCTTCGTCGAGAATTTTCTCTTTTGCAAAAAGTTCGGTTTTCTTTATTCTGTCGTCCACCGCGTCGCCGCGCTCCGCCACTATCGGCTTTATACCGTAATCGATAAGGCGAACGGCGCAGCTAAGTCCGCACGGACCGGCTCCGACAATCACTATCGGGTCGGACGGCAGATTTTTTTCGGGAACACGGGCGATTTCTTCCTTACGAGGCAATTCGTCCAAGGAAAACTCTATCGAATACGTCATGAAAATGTCGTTTTTGTTGCGCGCGTCCAACGATTTTTTGAGTATGCGAAAATAGCTCGGCTTTGCACCGAGTTTTTTTTGGGCAATACTGACGAGAACGCTTTCGTCTTCGCCGATATTAAGTTTTATTCCCGATAATTTTTCAATCATTGTTTATGCTCTCCGCGGCGGTAAGCGCAGACGAGAACGCCCATTGCAGATTATATCCGCCGCATTGTCCGTCTACGTCCAGTATTTCGCCGGCAAAATACAAGCCGGGGCATTTTTTGCTTTGCATATCCGCACTCACTTCCGAAAGGCGTATTCCTCCTTTCGTAACCTGCGCGTAGTCGAAGCCGGCAGTACCGGTGACTTTCAGCGTGAAGTTTTTTATAGTTTGTGCGACTGCAACGGGGCTTTGGCTGCCGGTGCGTTTTATAACCGCACGCCCCAATGTGTTGGGCAGTATTCCGCACAGTATTTCGCCGGCGGGAATAGCTTTGTTTGCGGTGCGCTCGCAGAGTACGGAAACAAGTTTTTCGATCCCACAATCGGGCATAAGATCGAGCGACAAAGTTATGTTTTGTTCGATTTTATCGCACACGAATGCGGAAATCCGGAACACGGCGTCGCCCGAAACTCCGTAGTCGGTAAAAATTACGTCGCCTTTTTCACGAGCGATTTGTTTATTATCGCAGTATGCGGTGACGACCGCGCCGACGCGTTGACCCTTAAGCGTTTTTATGTCCCCGGTTTGGGTTTTCAGCTGAACCAGAGAAGGAAACAGGTTTGTCGCGGCATGTCCGAATTTTCGCGCCAATAAATATCCGTTACCGTCGCTTCCGAAATTTTTGGCGGCTTTTCCGCCCGCACTTAATATTACGTTTTTTGCCGAAAACAATCTTTTTTCGCCGTCCGAAACCGCCGTCACGATAAAGTATTCGCCTTTTTTGGTTATATCGGTTACAAACGCGCCTGTTATTATCCTTTTGTTTTGGTCCTTTTCAAGGCGATAGCGAATAAGGTCGGTAATAGACGACGCCTGTTTCGATGCGGGATAAAGTCTGCCTCTTTCATCCGCGCAGAACATAAAGCCGAGTTTTTCGAAAAAAGCCAGAATTTCGGTTTGCGGAAACTTTTGCATACAAGACGAAATAAGCCGTCTTTCTCCGAAGGTGAAATAACGGCTTTCGTTTATATCGAGATTGCCGACGTTGCCCTGTCCGTTTCCGGTTGCGGACAGTTTGCGACCGACGCGCTCTCCTC
>USKH01000250.1 GCA_900555125.1 uncultured Clostridium sp. | reverse complement strand
CAGCTTACTAAGTCCATTGACGAACTTAAAAAGGAACTTTCCAAAATCGCAAACGATTTTTCTGCATAAAACGTAAAAAATAAAATGGCGCGCATATATTGCCGCTCGGGTAACACACGCGAAAATTTAACCATAGTATGTAGTAATCCAAAAAGGAACTACTGCTATGGTTTTATTTTTTACGGCATTATCTGTAAGTATAGACGCGTACGCAGCCGGATTTGCCTACGGCTTAACAAGAAAGCTCGGCTTTTTCGGGGCGATCTACGCAGGAACAATAACATTTTTCGCTTGCCTGGCGGCGGGCCTTTTCCGCGTATTTTTTTCGCGTGGCACCATGCTGCTGAATTTTGTCAGCGGGATGGCTTTGATTGTTCTCGGCGTAAAATATATGATAGGTAAATGCTTTGAGAAAGAACGCGACAACGGGATATCGTTCCGGCACGATTTAACGGCGCTCGGCTTTTTTGTCAGTGTCGACGCTGCTTTTGCTTGTCTTGCCGTAAACGAAAATACTTTGGTTTGCGCTTTTCTTACAAGCGTTTTTCACGCTGCGTTTTTATATTTCGGAGCTATGACGGCTAAACCGTCGAGAATTTTCGGCGACCTTACGTTTTTGTCGGGCGTTTTTTTGTTTTTACTCGGAATAAAACGCTCGGTGGGATAAATAGAAATAATAAGTCTTTAATAGAAGTTTACTTGGTAGCATTAAGGAGAAATGTCATGGAAACCAAACTCGAAAACGACGGTGTGATTGTAAAAGGGAAAAATATGCTTGCCGGCGAAATAGAATTGCCTGCAGCGAAAAATGCGGTGCTCCCGCTGATTGCGGCTGCCGTAATTTCAAAGGAAGAAATCGTAATAAAAAACTGCCGGCCGCTGTCCGATATTAACAAAATGATGGAAATAATACGACACCTCGGCGGTGAGGCATATTTTTCGTACAGTGACATAGTTATAAACTGCAAATATGCCGAACCGAGAAAAATCGACGAAAAATTTACCGGAGAAATTCGCTCGTCGGTGTTTTTACTTGGACCGTTGCTTGCGAGGTTCGGGAACGCCGAACTTTGTTATCCGGGCGGTTGCGAGATAGGGCTTCGTCCGATAGACTTACATATTGACGGGCTGAAAAGGCTTGGAGTTTCCATATGCGAAAGAGGCGGGATTATTTGCTGCGACGGAAAAAACATGAAAGCCGGCGACGTCTGCCTTGATTTTCCCAGTGTCGGCGCAACCGAAAATCTTATTATGGCAAGCGTTTTTCTTGAAGGAAATACGATTATCAGAAATGCAGCCAAGGAACCCGAAATACGCGATCTTGCCGATTTTATAAATATGCTCGGAGGCAGGGTTTACGGCGCGGGGACGGATACGATATGCGTTCAGGGCGTGAAAAAAATAATGGGCGGTATATACAGACCAATGCCGGACAGAATAGTAGCAGGCACGATAATGGCTGCCGGCGCGGTTTGCGGAGGTAAAATACGCCTTAAAAACTATTGCGAACGCGATATGAAAGCGGTAGAAGCAAAATATCGTCAGGCAGGGGCAAAAATAATTCATGAAAAAAACGCCGCTTCGGTTGAATTTTGCGGGCGCATAAAATCGGTCCGAAAAACCGAAACACAACCTTTCCCGGGGTTTCCGACGGATATGCAACCGGTTTTTACGTCGTCGCTTTGTTATGCCGCGGGGACCGGAGTGGTTGTGGAAAATCTGTTTGAAAGCAGATTCCGCTATGTCGGGCAGCTTATAAAAACCGGTGCCGACGTTACGGTAAAAGACAGGGTTGCCATTATTCGCGGAAAAGCTTGTCTGCACGGCGCGATAATGAAAGCCGAAGATCTTCGCGGAGGCGCCGCGCTTATAGTTGCCGCACTCGGAGCCGAGGGAGAAAGCATTATAAACGGAATGCGGCACGTCGACAGGGGATATTACCGTATAGAGAACATATTTTTATCGCTCGGTGCCAATATAGAGAGAATAAAACCCGTTTGTCAAGAATAATGAGATTTAAGCAAAAAAACTGTTGCATTATGCGACGTTTTCTGATATAATGTATATATTAAGGTGTAATATGAAAAGCAAAAAAACGTTAGTTCTCTTCCTCATATTATGTTTTTTGACGATACTGATAGTGGTCGGTAGCGTGCTTTTTTCCGTGAAAACGGTGGTGGGTTATTGCTATAATGCCGACGATTCCGCTCTCAATGTGCAGGTGGTGGATTC
>USKH01000249.1 GCA_900555125.1 uncultured Clostridium sp. | reverse complement strand
AAAAATTTAACGAAAGAAGAATTTTTGTCAGGGAAAACCGAGCCTGTAAACAAAGACTTAATGAAGATTTTCCTTCAGTGCGGTATTGTCGAACATTCCGGTCACGGCGTACCGATTGTCGTAAGAGAATACGGCGAAAAAGCATATACTTTTTCCGAGAACATGATAACCGTAACAATTCCGTTCAATAAAAACATTTTAGCAAAAGGACAAAATGTCGGGATAAATGTCGGGATAAATGTCGGGATAAACTTAAGTAAAACCGAACGGCTTGTTTTAGATTGCATCAAACAAGACAAAGCCATTTCGGCAGAAGCAATAGCAATAAAAATCGGCGTTACCGAGCGTACGGTTGCCCGTGCATTGAAAAAATTGAGAGAAGAACAGATTATTGAAAGAATCGGATCAAATAAAGCCGGCTACTGGGAAATAATAAAATAAAAATATGTGTTAAGCCGTCATCTCAAACGAGGTGGCGGCTTTTTCTATGGTTACATTGAAATCACATCAGGTCACATTAAGGTTACATTGACATCACTTTCAAGTTACTTCACGGTTACAAATTGGTACATTTTGGTCACGCCGATGTTCTGGTAATCGGCAAAAACAGGGTGTATAGTAATGGCGTAATCTGACAAGGAGGTATAGCCATGCGAGAAATTACACTCAAAAACAATACGAGTAACAGAAAAATTTTTGTGGACGACGAAAAACCGGATTTATCCTTTATCCCTCAAAAAGACGTCGATCTCTACATTGCCCTGTTGGAACTCGAAATGTACGAGCATTTCAAAAAACGCAGAAAACGCAAAGCGCGCGATCGGCCCGAAGATTGAAATTTTATAGGCAACCTGTACACGTTTACGTACACCTAAAAAATTTCACAAGAAATATGGCACTGCTCGCTTGACATTTGAAAACCAAAGAGTATAATAGAATTGTCTAAATGAAAAAGGACTTTCAAATATGTCAAGGAGCCGTCTATGCGTAGCAAGAATGAAGAAATACTGAAAAGAATAGTCGAAATCATAAACGACAGTTATTATCAAGGCTGTAATTCCCCATCTATGAAGGATATTGCCGATTCTTTGGATATAAGCCTTCCTACGGCAAGCAGATATATCAATGAACTTATAAGCCGTGGTGAATTAGAGAAGGATAGCAGATACGGTGAACTCCGTACTCCCAAGATAATCAGGGACAGCAATACAATAAAATGTCCCGTAGTCGGTGAAATCGCTTGCGGAACGCCGCTTCTTGCGGAAGAAAACATAGAGTTTTATGTAAATCTTTCCAAGGAACTGTTCGGTAACGGCAAATACTTTATTCTTCGGGCAAACGGCAACAGTATGATAAACGCAGGTATAGATAACGGTGACCTTGTAGTTGTTCGTCAACAAGAAACGGCAGAACAAGGACAAATCGTGGTTGCTCTTATAGACAATGAAGCCACGCTTAAACGCTATTATCTGGACAGCCGGCGTAAAAAAATCCGCTTACATCCCGAAAACGACAATATGGAAGATATGTATTATTCTTCCGTCGCAATTCAAGGCGTAGCGGTCAAGGTCATCAAAGATCTTAAATAGGTTAATGGTCGGACAAGCCCGCCCCGGTTGTCCGGTTGTTATATAGAAGGTGCGAAAGATAGCATACCGAGGTACGGGATTTCCCGCCCCTGCCAATGCGGTTTGCTAAATACAAGTCTTACCGCGCTATGGGAAAAGGAGGTTTGTTTTTATGGAAACCGCAAAAGTAGTAGAAACCGTTCCTTTGCGTATGCAATGTTCGGAATGCAAGCGTTTTTACAACGCTATCAGCAAACCAAACGGCGAAATCGACGGAAAGTGTCCTTACTGTCACGCTAAATATCACGAGCATAGCAACGATACTACGCGACTAATCAAGATAATCCGTAAAAGAAAAGTCGCGAACTAAATTATAAACACAATTAAATAATGTCTAACATGGCAAATTGAGGTCGGGCTGAAACAGAGTCAGTGGTAAATCCGAGGTCCCTGCCGGTTAGGTAAGATTCGCTAGGAGAATAGTGTCCCCACCCGAATGTGAGCCTTTGAAAAAGCTCACACACCGTGTATGGGGGCACTTTTATTTTGTCCTCAGACGGGTTAAAAACTAACAAAAAGGAGTTACATAATGACGTTAGACGCAATCAGAAAAGAACTTAAAGAAGTTCGTTATTATTATGCCCGTCGTGCCATTTTTGACAAAGCG
>USKH01000248.1 GCA_900555125.1 uncultured Clostridium sp. | reverse complement strand
CAAGTACAGAATTCTGTCAATTACAAGCGCACGGTAAAAATTTCATCACCCGAGGAGACGTGCCGCGGCTTTTTTGCCTTGTTGTGAACGGGGACAAGCCGGGCGTTCGTCCGCAATAAAAAACGAGGATTTATGGATAATATCAACACTGAAAATCAGTTAAACGCGCCCGAACTCGATTTGGGCGAACAAATGAAAATACGCCGCGAAAAACTGGCGCAGCTTAAAGAAAACGGAGAAAATCCGTATGAAAAAACAAAATGGGTTCGTTCGTGCGATTCCGAGGCAATCAAAAACGATTTTGCCGCTTTCGACGGCAAAGAAGTTTCGTTTGCCGGCAGAATAATTTCGCGCAGAATTATGGGTAAAGCAAGCTTTGCTCATCTTCTCGACGAAAAGGGCGAGCTTCAGATTTACGTTAAAATCGACAATGTCGGAGCGGAAAGCTATGACGCATGGAAGAAGACCACCGACATAGGCGACATCGTTGGCGTAAAAGGCACGATTTTCATGACGCACAAGGGCGAAATTTCGGTTTCGGTAACCGAACTCGTTCTTCTCAGCAAGTCGCTTTTGCCGTTGCCCGAAAAATGGCACGGTCTTAAAGACAACGACCTTCGCTATCGTCAGCGTTATGTCGATCTCATCGCCAACCCGCAGGTTAAAAAGTGTTTCGAGATAAGAAGCAAAATTATCTCCGCAATCCGTGCTTTATTGGATTCCAAGGGCTTTATCGAAGTGGAAACCCCCATGCTCAACACTATTCCGGGCGGGGCTAACGCGCGTCCGTTTATTACTCATCACAACACGCTGGACATCGATATGTACATGCGTATCGCACCCGAACTGTACTTAAAGCGTCTTATCGTGGGCGGTTTTGCCAAGGTTTACGAGCTTGGTAAAATGTTCCGTAACGAAGGTATGGACATCAAGCACAACCCCGAGTTTACCATGATGGAGCTTTATCAGGCGTACGCCGATTACCACGACATGATGGACATCACCGAGGAAATTTATCAGGCGGCTATAAAGGCTGCCGGCGTCGGCGACAAAATCGAATACGAAGGCAAGGAAATCGACCTCACTTCGCCGTGGGAAAGACTTACCATGCTTAACGCGATCAAAAAATACGTCGGCATCGACTACGACAAAATGAGCGTCGAGGACGCATATGCCGCAGCCAAAAACGCAGGCGTCGAAATAGACGAAAGCAAGAAAACCTGGGGCAATATCGTGTACGAAACCTTCGATCAGCTGGTGGAAAGCAAGCTTATTCAGCCTGTTTTCATCACCGACTATCCCGTGGAAGTCAGCCCGCTTGCAAAACGTAGCGTGGAAGACCCCCGCATGACTTATCGTTTCGAGTTTTTCATCTACGCCCGCGAAATGGGCAATGCGTACAGCGAGCTTAACGATCCGATCGATCAGAAGGAACGTTTCGAACGTCAGGTAAAACTGCGCGCTTCGGGCGACGACGAAGCTCAGATGATGGACGACGATTTCGTCACCGCACTCGAATACGGTATGCCCCCGACAGGAGGACTGGGTATCGGTATCGATCGTATGATAATGCTGCTTACGGGCAGTTCGTCCATACGCGACGTAATGCTGTTCCCCACGATGAAACCCAAAAAATAAGGATTTTTACCAAAGCGGCGAGGAAAAATGGACAACAAAGTAACCGGAGACAGAATAAAACAGCACATTCACTACGATTGGTATAAATACGTGGTGTTTGTGGTTTTGTGCGTTTTTGTTTTCTCGCTTGCATATACATGGTCCGGTAACTACCGGGCTTACGAAGAACTGGACGTTTTTATTACGTGTTACGACTTCATGGACGACGACTTCAAGTCCGACGCGCTCAAGTATCTCAACGAAAATTGCGACAACAACATAGTTAAAGTCATCGGTTTGTCCGAAATGAGCGCGATTTCCGGATCATGGGGCGAGGCGTTGAATGCAATGGGATTCAACGACAGGACATCTTTTCTCATTCTTCCCGAAAGTCAGATGGATACGTATGCGTCCGGTTTTTTATGTATGTATTCGGTTGCAAGCGGCACGCATAACGCCAATGCGGAAATATGGAACGCCGTCATTCCCGACGAGCTGAAAGAATTTTACGCTCTGCCCGATAATATCGACGAATGCGTAGACAAGCTTGCTAATGCAAAAACCGACGCCGAGCTTAAAACGGTAAAGGACGAAGTAAACGCGATAAACGAGAATGTGTATT
>USKH01000247.1 GCA_900555125.1 uncultured Clostridium sp. | reverse complement strand
AGACTATTGTTGGTGGGGAAACGGAAAAGATGAAATTTTACAAAGTTTTTTATATCTTTGGCAATTTGAAATTCGACTTTACTTGCCGCGCCGCCGGTAGTTTTCGTATCGGTTATGTTCAGATGTCCCGAAACGGCATATTCGTAGCCGCCTACGGGCACTCCGTTCTGATAAAGCGCGCCCATTACTCTCTCGTTTGAACTTGCGCCCGGGACATATACGCTTCCGTCATCGTTTTCGACAAACCTTTCGATATTTTCCGAAGAGTTTATCAGCGTAACGCCGGTGAGTTTTTCTTTATAACCCACGAGCGCATTATCGTACATGGTATTTACCTGCTCTTCGTCGGATACGATCTGCAGATTTTTCATCTGCGCCACACACTCGTAAGTATTCAAGAACATTTCGGTATAAGTAAGTCCGGGGAGCGTTCTTCTGTAAACAACGTTGCCGTCAATAAGCATTACCATGCTGCCGCCGACTACTATTACGCCCATATTTACGCCTTGCTCTTTATCATACAATGCCGAAGAAATATGCTCTTTATAATTGAGAAAACCGGATTTGTCCTTATAGTCGGAAAAGATGAGATAATGATTTTCGTCCACGCCACGCAGTGCCAGACGGATCTGATAGTTGTTTGCGTAAACCGCCGAGAAAACCACCTCGCTGCCGGCGGCAAGCGACTGCGGATAAATTTGCGCCAAAAATGCGTAGCTGCCGTTTAAGTTTACTCCGTTTTCGCCCGTGACGGTTGCAGAACCGTTAAGCGAATAAACGCATTTTTCATAATCGTAAGCAACGTACTTTTCATTTCCGCCACCCGTAATAGAATGAGTGCCGAAAGGCAGTTCGACGTTAATTTTCACTTTAACTTCTTTCGTTTGCATTCCGTCGTGAGATACGCCGCTGAATATAAGCGTATGATGCTGACGGTCAAACGTTATCTGCACAGGCGAGCCGTCGGACGATTGATATTCGCACACGGCGCCGCAATCCTGCAAGTCAACAAACTCCGCGTATTCGCTTTCGCCGAGCGTGACTTCGCCGCCCATTACCGGCTTATTATAAACCTTCTTAACGTCGATATTGAAATCTCTCGTGCTTTCGTCGACGTTGCCCTGAATTGCTTCGACGGCAACCGTGATTTCGCACGATTTATCCTGATATTTATCTGCTGTGGACGCAGGCAGTTCTATCGAGCATTCCACGGGAGAAATTTCTTCGCCTGCATTTTTTACCGCCCAGTCGCTTGCACTGCCAACCGCTTTTCCGCCGATTGACACTTTAAGCGCCTCGAAAAGGCCCGAATCTTTCACCGCAAACAACGTTCTGTATTTAATAGTGACGTTGCTTTCGTTTTTGATACTAACGACAAACGTTACTCTGTCGCCCGGGGTGAGCCTGTCGAGAGAAAGCGTATTCCCGGACAGAGTAGCCGTTCCGTTATTCAGGAACGTGCCTTCATTCGTTCTTTCGGTTTCGGTGCCGGTAAACGTGTTTGTATCGATATTATCCAACGAATACAGTTTAAGATTATCGACGGTTGCCGTAACGTTAACCTTACCGCTGGTGACGGCGATATTAACGCTTGCTTCGCCGGTGAAGATTGCAAACGTTGCGCCGGCAATAAGGCTGGCGCACAGCGCAATGCCGAGCATCGTACTCAGAAAAGTCCTGCTTTTGAAAAACTTTTTCATTTTTCTGCTCCTTAAATTTCCGTTTTTTGTTGACATAATTCAAGATATTTAGTATATTTAAATTATACCAGATTCATCTTTTCGTTTCAATACACAAAATTGCAAACTTAAACACAATTACGGGGAATAAAGAAAATGAAAACCACCCAAAAAACGGTAGAACTGCTTTCCGGCACAATGCTCGCCATACGTCCGGACGACTATTATCGCCACCCGCTGTTATACAACGTCGTGCAATCGGGATACGTGATCGGCGGTTTGAAACACTCTGTTTCGAGATCGGGGTATAATTCTTACGGGCTGTACGGAGTGCTTAAAGGCGAGGTGGTCTTAAAAACCAAAAACAAAACGTATAAAGCGCATGCCGGAGATACGTTGTTTTTCTCGCAAGAGCAAGCGCACACCGTCGAAAACGGCGGCAATATACCATACGAAGCGTATTTTGTGTATTTATACGGACCCGAAGTCAAGGGGTTTTACGACAGTTTTCAATCGAAGTTCAACTACGTTATGACAGGGTTCACTCCTCCGTCACTTGCAACT
>USKH01000246.1 GCA_900555125.1 uncultured Clostridium sp. | reverse complement strand
GAAAGAATTCTCTAAAGCGTATTTTAGTCGACATAAGCCGATTTTTGCGCTTGGAGGCACATTATGCCTTCGTAAATTACGGCGTTTTTATATGCGTTGCGGTTTGCGAAGGCTTTTTTTGTTAATTTCAGTAACGACGGCCGCAATCGCTTGCGGCTCAAAACGGGGTCAATGATGCTTGCAGTTGAAAGAAAAAACAGGATATTATCCATATTACAGGAAGAAAAGAAGGTAGTCGTGGGCGAACTCGCCGCCATGTTCGACGTTTCGGAAGAGACGATAAGGCGCGACCTTGAAAAACTCGAAGCCGAAGGGCTTGTCGTTAAGGCATACGGCGGAGCGGTTTTAAACGAAAACCTTCAGTCCGACATGCCGCTTGCCGTGAGAAAGCGCACCAACGTGATCGGCAAACAGAAAATCGCCGAACTCGTGGCGGAAAGAATTACGGACAACATGAGCGTTATGCTCGACTCCTCTTCCACCGCGCTTTTTATCGCTCGCAGGATTAAGGACAGGAAAAATCTCACGATCATAACCAACTCGGTTGAAATTTTAATCGAGCTTAAAGACGCGAACAACCTCACGATTTTTTCCAGCGGCGGACTTTTGGGCGAAGATTCGTTCGCGCTTGTCGGCAATCAGGCGGACAGAATGATTTCAGGCTTTCACGTCAACGCGTCGATAGTTTCTTGCAAGGGCTTCGATATAGATAAAGGCTTCACCGATTCGCATGACATGCACGCTTCCACAAAGCGCGCCATGCTCGAAAATTGCGATACGAGAGTGCTTGCTGTGGATAGTTCCAAATTCAATCATATAGCGTTCAACGTCGTGGGTACTTTATCCGACATCGACGTTATCGTAACGGACGTCCGCCCGCCCGAAGAATGGCTCGAGCGGTTCGAGCGCGCTAAGGTGGACTGCGTTTATCCCGACAAAGAGGATTATTAAAACGGTTTTTTCGGCGCGACCTGATACGTTTCAACGCTGAAAAGCTGCCCTATAAGTCGATTATCGACGGTTTTTATCGGTAATCGGCGAGTTTTAAGAATAAATAAAACATAAAATTAAATATAAAAATAAAGTTGCGCGAGGAGCGAAAAAATGACAAAAACCAAAGTTATATGTTTTGCTAACAACAAAGGCGGTAGCGGAAAATCTACCACGTGCGCGAGCCTCGGGTATGCGTTTGCGGCGAGGGGTAAAAAAGTTCTGCTTGTAGACGGCGACATGCAGCTTAACCTCACTTTGTCGTATTTCGACGAGGACAAGGCTCTCGAAATAGCTAAAGGCGAAAAGAATCTCTATGCGGCAGTTAAGGAACAAAAGCCGCTCACAGAGTATATTTATAAAACAGATTACGAAGGCGTTGACATAGTTCCGTCGTCAACGCTCATGAGTTCGGCGGAATTCGAACTGTACAGCAAATGGCAAAGGGAATTCATTTTAAGAAAAATGCTGAAACCCGTGCTTGACGAAGGCGTTTACGATTACGTTCTTATCGACGCTCCGCCCACGCTCGGCTGTTGGGTGATGAATATTCTCTGCGCTTCGGACAAGCTTATTCTGCCCGTCGAGGCAAGCCCGTGGGGGCTTTTCGGCTTGGCTAACATGTTCGATTTCGTGGCGCAGGTCAAAGAAATATCCCCTGCCCTGAGCTTGGCGGGCGTTGTAGTTACGAAGGTCGATACAAGGAAAAATTACGTCAAACAAACCCTCGAAACGCTTAAATCCACCGAAGGAATTTCTGTTTTCGACAATATTATTCATATCGACAGCTCGGTCGAGTGGGCGCAGGATAATTCCAAACCCGTCGGCGCGTTCAGAAAATCGACGCGATCGGCAATGGAATACGGTTTGCTTGCAGACGAACTGCTCGAAAAATTATAAAATACGTGTTGAATTAAAGGCGGCAAAGTTTCGGCTTGCCGCAAAAAATAAAAATTCAGGAGGAAATTTATTATGCCTATCGGAAAAGACAGCGTAAAAAGAGCCGTAACGGCTAAAAAGGTTGCAAAACCCGAGTTTGAAACGACCGAATACAATATGGTCGAAGTGTCCGTTGCGGATATTTCGTATAGGGCGGCAAAGGCTTGCCCCGCCTTAGTCGAATCGGTTAAAGAAAACGGAGTTATACTCCCCGTCGTGGTTATAAAAGACGGCGATTCGCTTAAACTTTTAGACGGCGCAAAACGCTTAAACGCACTTAAAGAGCTTAAAATTCCCGTGGTAAAAGCGGTGGTTTTAAACGGCGACGTTAAGAAAATCAAA
>USKH01000245.1 GCA_900555125.1 uncultured Clostridium sp. | reverse complement strand
AATAGCGGCAAAATCGTTGAATTTTACATATTGTTTATCAACAATTCTCATGCCTTTAAAATAGGTGATCTGGCGTTTTGCATAGTTTCGCGAATTTTGTTTTACTTTTTCGATTGCTTCTTCCTTTGTGATTTTGCCTTTAAGAAATTCAATTGTTTCTTTATAGCCTATTGCCTGCATACTGCCGCAGTTTTCGTATTTCATCAGCGATTCTACTTCGTCGATAAGTCCGGAGGCGAACATTTTATCCACGCGCGTATTGATTCTTTTGTACAGCGCATCGCGATCGTCATCATACAATATCACTGTTTTTGCGTCATATTTTGTATTGTTTTCTGAGACAAGTTTGCTTTTCGGTGATCCGGTCATTTCATAAATTTCTATCGCACGTATAACGCGTTTGGTGTCGTTTACACTGATCTTTTCAGCCGACTCCGGGTCGATTTTTTCAAGAAATTCGTAAATATATTGTTTGCCTTTGTCCGCCAGTATATTTTTCCATTTATTTCTTATTGCTTCATCCTTGCCAACGCCGCCGAAATCGCTGCCGAGAACAAGCGACGTTATATAAAGCCCCGTTCCGCCGCATATAATAGGCGGAAATTTTTGCAAATCAATGATTTTTTCGGCTTCGGAAACGTACTTTCCCACCGAATAATCTTCGTCGGGTTCTGCAACGTCTATCATATGGTGTTTTACGCCGCGCATTTCTTGCTTTGTTATTTTTCCGGTACCTATATCGAGTCCGCGATAGACCTGCATGGAATCTGCGCTTATTACGTCGCAACCGGTTTTCAACGCATATTCGACAGCCGCATCGCTTTTTCCGATTGCAGTGGGACCTGTAAGAACGAGTAATTTTTTCTTTGTCATACTATTCTCTTAAACGCTTTTTCAACGTCGTTTTTGTTTATTTTCAGAACAATAGGTCTTCCGTGCGGACAAACAAGCACCCTGCCGTCGCTCAGCATATCCGAAATCAGTTTATCGATTTCGCTTGTCGGAACATCCATTCCGCCTTTTATCGCCGCTTTACATGCCCATTGAGCAAGGTTACCGTACAATACGTCTGTTTTAGTAAGACTGTTTTTGTTTATTACGTTGCCGATAAGGTCGCCGAGAAATTGATTAAGATCCATTTCGGCGCATTCGACAGGAATGCTTTTTAAGCTGAATGTGCTGCCTTCGTAACGCTCGAAATGAAAGCCGCATTTGTCGAGATTATCCATAGCTTCGCATAACAGGTCGCCTTCTTCCGCATGTAATGTAAATGTGTACGGAATAAGCAGGTTTTGTGCAATAACCGATTTATTTGTAAATTTTTCAATCAGCCGATCGAACAATATGCGCTCGTGAGCGGCGTGCTGATCGATCACAAACGCGTCGTCGCCGCATTCGTAAATAAGATATGTGTTGAATAGTTTTCCGCAGTAGCGTGCCGTAGGTTCGGTTTCAAAAGATTGTTGTTGTGCGTGGTCTATAGAAATGTCGTTATTGTTTCGCAAATTCCGGACATCTTTTTCTTCGGGTATATCTTCTTCCGCCTGTTTTTCGATTGACCGATTGTCTTCATCTTTTTTATACGGAGTAATCGAGTTTTCGTCGAGTTCGGCGGATAATCTTTCAAAAAACGTTTTGTCGGCAGATTTTTCTTTATCGTTAGTAATATCCGCAACGCTGCTTTTCAGAATGTTAAAGTTTTTATCTTCCTTATCGTTGAGAAATTGCGGTTCGCAAGGATCGAATTTGTCGGCAACTACTTTTTTCGTAATTATTTCGCCGAGAACCGAACTGTCGAATTTGTCGTGCGTAACAAATTTACGTTCGACAGGTTCAAAATCAGCTGTTTTTTCTTCGATATAAATATTTTGCGTGCTGTTTTCAGCATTTTTTGCGGCATCGAAAACAACCTCTTCCGCAAATCCCGCCGGCGACATAAGCGTGGACAGCACTTTCTTTTTAACTGCGTCTACTATTACTTTTTTTACTATTCCGTCGTCGGCAAACTTAATTTCAAGCTTATTCGGATGAACGTTGACGTCTACGAGATCGAACGGCATGTCGAGATACAAAACGTACGCAGGATATTGCCGTTTCATCAGATAATTCATATAACAGCCGTAAATCCAATACGAAACTTCGTCGCTTATAACATATCTTCCGTTTACGATCAGCGTCTGATATCCTTTTGTGTGTTTGCTTGCAGACGGCTTGCAAACGTATCCGTGAAGAGTTATTCCGAATTCGCTGTTTTCGGTTTTGATAAGACCGTCGAAAA
>USKH01000244.1 GCA_900555125.1 uncultured Clostridium sp. | reverse complement strand
TTCTGCGAACAGAGGGTTTTTCGTAGCATTCTTTGCGTCTTAAGTCGCCCATGATATTATCTTTCTGGCACTTTCTCTTAAAACGTTTAAGAGCACTTTCCAAAGACTCGTTTTCGCCTACACGAATAACAGACATATTTACACCACCTTGTTCGTACAAGAACTCGTATTTTTACAAAGTAAATTATAAATCATTTTCAGCCATTTGTCAAACGTTTTTAAGCTTTTAATGACGGAAAATCCATTTTTTGTCCGCCGAGTATGTGAATGTGCAAATGAAAAACGGTCTGTCCGGCATCATCACCCTGATTTATAACAAGCCGATAGCCTCCCTCAAGCCCCAGCGACTCTGCGAGCGACGAAATTTTCTTCAACATTCTGCCAAGCATACGCTCGTCTTCATCGGACATATCGCTCAAAAGTTTGAAATGCTTTTTAGGAATGGCAAGAAAATGCTTTTCGGCTTTCGGATCGATATCGCTTATAATAAACATATCGTCGTCTTCATACAGTTTGGGCGAAGGAATTTCGCCGACATTAATTTTACAGAAAATGCAATCGTTCATAATTGTTCTCCTATTGCTCCGTTATTATAATATTTTACAAGTTTATGTTTGGAAAATGTTCCGACAGGCGCAGTTGTATACACCTTGATATAGTTGGGCATTAACCCGACGTTGTATTCGCCTTCGCTGTCTTCGACAAAAACTTCGCCTTCGTAACCGATCTGCGATTCGATAAAACGCTTGTTCAGTTCTGATTTAAGTTCGAGCATACGTTTTACGCGCTCGTTAGCAACGGCAGAAGGTACTTGCTGCATATTTGCCGCCTTCGTACCGGGGCGTATCGAATAAGGAAACACATGCATATCCAGAAAGCAGGCTTGCTCGACGGTTTTCATGCTTTCCGAAAACTCTTCATCGGTTTCACCGGGGAACGCCACTATTACGTCGGTTGTAATACCCGCATGCGGAAAGTGTTTGCGAATAAGAGCAACCTTGTCCAAAAATTCTCGCGAAGTATAATGTCTGTTCATTCGTTTCAAAACGCCGTCGCTTCCGCTTTGCATTGACAGATGAAAAGAATCACAAAAGCCTGCGGCTTTCATTTTTTCAAGTAATTCGTCGGTAATAACCGTACACTCAATCGACCCGAACCGCTTTCTCACCGGAACGCACGCAAGTGCGTCTATAAGCTCGCCCAGCGAACTGCCGCAATCCAATCCGTAAGCCGATACGTTGATACCGGTAATCACTATTTCGCGCGTTTTCATACACACGTCCTTTGCTTCCGCCACAACGCTTTCAATGCTTCTGCTTCTGCTTCTTCGCGGGTAGCGTGTGCTGTATGACCTTCTTGCCACAAGAACTCTGCTGTACGCAAGAACAAACGTGTACGCATTTCCCAGCGCATTACGTTAGCCCACTGATTACAAAGGATAGGCAGATCGCGGTATGAATTAATCCAGTTCTTATATGTACTCCAAATAATAGTTTCAGAGGTAGGACGGATAATCAGTTCTTCTTCCAATTTAGCAGCCGGGTCGACGATAACTCCAGAACCATCTTCTGCATTTTTAAGACGATAGTGAGTTACAACGGCGCATTCTTTTGCAAAACCTTCTACGTGTTCTGCTTCGCGGCTAAAATAAGACTTAGGGATAAGCAACGGAAAGTATGCGTTAACGTGTCCTGTAGCTTTAAACATATCGTCGAGCTGGCGCTGCATTTTTTCCCAAATAGCATATCCGTAAGGCTTGATGACCATACATCCACGCACGGGCGACTGCTCGGCAAGGTCTGCTTTTACCACCAAGTCGTTATACCACTGTGAGTAATTCTCACTTCTTTTGGTAAGTTCTTTCAATTCTTTTGCCATAATGTTATAGTAAGATTTAAATTTTTACTTATCGGTTCTAAAACAAGTTGCAAAAATAGCAAAAATCATTTTGTTTAAGCTATTTTTGATACTGAAAATACCACCAATAAGTGTCGCCATACTCTTTACGCATGTTTTTTCTTTCCTCCGACGGGAATGAGAACTGAAGGCGGCGCTCTTTAAACGCATCGTAACGGTGTATCATTGCGCTGTCTGTAACAGCTATTGAGGCTTCAGGATGTTTGTCTTTATATAAAATCAACGCTTCATTGTAATAGCGGGGTAATTCGGCATCAGCATCCACAAAGTCTGTCAGACCTTTTGCGAATGAGTCCAAATCCTTATCGAGCAGCAATGAAGACAAATAATAGTCTAAAGCAACGTGCTTACCAGTTCCTTTATAGCATATGTTACGC
>USKH01000243.1 GCA_900555125.1 uncultured Clostridium sp. | reverse complement strand
AATCAATTTCGGAATTACGAATTTTATCCTCGTCGACTATTTCATTTAACAGATTTTCAAGTGGTGACATATCAAGTCCGTTGTTACTGTAAATTTGTTTTGCGATTTTCATTAAGTTTTTGACTTTAAAAAGATTTTCGTCATTCTCCATTTCTTTCGGCAACAATATAATATCGTCAATCGCAATTTTGTTCCATAATCTTTCGGCTTTTGTTTTCTTTCGCGCAGCTTTATCGGAAGCGCGACCAGCGAAAACGCAAGTGCCACGGAAGCCGAGTACAGCGTCGGCTTATCATTAATCAGGAAGTTCAAAATAAAATAAGCTGTGAAAAACACGGTCAGAACGCCTAAAAATCGATCTGAAATATCGGATATTTTTATATTCATACGATAATTATCGCCCGAAAAACGGGTGTAAATACGAGAAAGATTCATGAAAACAGAAATTTTTGTTCCAACAAAAGAAAACTATGAAAAATGCGGGAGACTTATCCGCGCCGGCGAGCTTGTCGCCTTTCCCACCGAAACGGTGTACGGCTTGGGCGCAAACGCGCTTAATCCCGAAGCGGTCAAAAAGGTGTATCTCGCCAAAGGCAGACCGAGCGACAATCCGCTTATCGTTCACATTGCCTCGCCCGACGACATTGACAAGGTGGCGCGTTCGGTTCCGGATAAAGCAAGGCTGGTAATAGAAAAATTCATGCCGGGGTCTGTAACCGTCGTAATGCCCAAACGCCCGGAAATTCCCGACTGCGTTACAGGCGGACTGGATACGGTTGCAGTGCGCATGCCGCTGCACCCGGTTGCGCTTGACTTTATACGCGCATGCGGAGTGCCGATCTGTGCGCCCAGCGCAAATACAAGCACTCGCCCAAGCCCTACGCTCGCTTCGCACGTGTATGACGACCTCGGCGGAAAAATAGCCGCTATTTTAGACGGAGGGGCATGCGCGGTGGGCGTCGAGTCGACAGTCATCGATTTTGTGGACGATACTCCGCGTCTTCTGCGAGCCGGAGGCATGCCGCTCGAACCGCTGGAAGAAGTTATCGGAAAAATTCAGCGCGAGGTTAAAAGCGACAAGCCGCTCTGTCCCGGCATGAAATATAAACATTATGCCCCGACATGCGACGTCACCGTCGTTATGCCGGGTGAAAAACAGCAGCAAAAAACAATTGATTTATACGATAAACTTGTTTCCGAAGGCAAAAAAACGGTAATATTGTCGCTTAAAGGCCATATTCCCGCTTACGGCGACAGAAATATTTTCAATGTCGGAGCGGATAGCCGCGAATATGCTCACAACCTGTTTTCGCTTCTTCGCGAGTGCGATAAAGTAGGTTACGATGCCGCAATTGCGGAAGGCGTAACCGACCAAGGATACGGCTTGTCGGTAATGAACCGCGTGTGTAAGTCCGCAGGCGGAAAAATAATAGAATAAAATTTACAAAAGGAGATAAATTAAATGAAAATCGCTATTGCGTGCGATCACGCCGCACCGGCACTTAAAGCAAAAGTCGCCGAACATCTTAAAAGTCAGGGCTACGAAGTAATCGACTTCGGAACAAACACTACGGATTCCGTAGACTATCCCGACTACGCCCTTAAAGTAGCCGAAGCTGTTGCCGGAAAGCAGGCGGACCTCGGTATTCTCATCTGCGGGACCGGCATAGGTATGACTATTGCCGCAAACAAGGTTAAGGGTATTCGTTGCGCGCTTTGCTCGGATACTTTTTCCGCCCATGCCACACGCGAACATAACGACGCCAACATTCTCGCATTCGGAGAAAGAGTGGTTGGAGAAGGGCTTGCGCTCGACATTGTGGACACCTTTGTAAAAACCAAGTTTTCCAATGCTCCCCGTCATATCGCAAGAATAAACAAGATTACGGCAATAGAACAAAAATATTTCAAATAAAACGCACAAAAGGCGGTTTTTTGCTCCAAAACGTTTGATTTGGAGCAAAAATTATGCTATAATGATAAACGGCTGAGCGCTATGGCGGCGTTCAACCTTTAATATGTAAAAAATTTAATTTAAGGAGATTAAATAAATGGCACACAAGTATGTTTATTTGTTTACCGAAGGTAACGCAAAAATGCGTGAACTTTTGGGCGGCAAAGGCGCAAACCTTGCAGAAATGACCAATATCGGTCTTCCCGTTCCCCAGGGTTTCACTATTTCTACCGAAGCCTGCACTCAGTACTATGAGGACGGAAAACAGATCAATTCCGAGATTCAGGCGCAGATCATGGAATACATCGAAAAGATGGAAAAGATCACCGGCAAGAAGTTCGGCG
>USKH01000242.1 GCA_900555125.1 uncultured Clostridium sp. | reverse complement strand
CAGATACTGTTCCGCGTGCCTTGGACCGACGACGCCGGAAACGTTCATATAAACCGCGGATACCGCGTTCAGTTCAACAATGCGATAGGTCCGTACAAAGGCGGGCTTCGCTTTCATCCGTCGGTCAATCTCGGAATAATCAAATTTCTGGGCTTCGAACAGATTTTCAAAAACAGTCTTACCTCTCTTCCCATCGGCGGCGCAAAAGGCGGCAGCGATTTCGATCCTAAAGGCAAATCGGACGCCGAAGTTTTTCGTTTCTGCGTTAGTTTTATGACCGAACTTTACAAATATGTAGGTGCCGACCGCGATGTTCCCGCCGGCGACATAGGCGTGGGCGCGCGCGAAATAGGATACCTGTTCGGAGCATACAAGCGCATTACAGGAGATTTCGAAGGCGTTCTTACCGGCAAAGGCATTTCTTACGGCGGCAGCCTTATGCGAAAAGAAGCAACCGGCTACGGACTTATATATTTTACCGAACAAATGCTGAATGTCAAGGGCATAAATCTGCAAGGCAAAAAAGTCGTAGTTTCCGGTTCGGGCAACGTCGCTGTTTACGCGGCAGAAAAAGCAGCCGAACTGGGAGCAAAAGTTGTCGCTATGTCCGATTCGGACGGATATATATTCGACCCGGAAGGCATCGATCTCGGCGCGATAAAACAGATTAAAGAAATAAACCGCGGAAGAATAAAAGAGTACCTCTCTTTCCATGGGAAAGCGGAATACGTAAGCGGAAAGCGCGTTTGGGAAGTAAAGTGCGACGTGGCTTTTCCCTGCGCCACACAAAACGAACTGTCTCTGTCCGACGCGAAAACGCTGGTAAAAAACGGTGTAATCGCAGTTGCGGAAGGCGCAAACATGCCCACGTCTTCGGACGCTGTCGAATACTTCAAGGCGCACGATATTTTGTTTGCGCCGGGCAAAGCATCCAATGCGGGCGGCGTTGCGGTGTCGGCTCTTGAGATGGCGCAAAACAGCCGGAGAACAAACTGGACGGCAAACGAAGTAGATGCCCGGCTTAAAGAAATAATGAAAAACATATATCTCGGCGCGTCTTCCGCCGCCGAAAAATATTCATGTCCGGGCGATCTCGTTTCGGGAGCAAACATTGCGGGATTTATTAAAGTTGCGGACGCAATGCTTCTGCAAGGACCGCAGTAAAATACAAGTACTATGTCACGCATAGTACTCAAAATACCGTGAAATACATCAAAATTTATTGATTTTTACTGATTATTCGGAGAAAAAATATGCCTTTAATAGAATTCATCTGTCCCAAATGCGGCAAAATCTCGGAAGAACTGACAAAAGCCGACGGAAAAGCCCCGCTCTGCCCCGACTGCAAAACGCCGATGGAGCAAAAATACTGGGGAAAATGCTACGTTAATCAAAGACAGCCCGAACACTGCTCTGGCAACTGCGCAACCTGCAAGGGCTGCGGGAAATAAATTACAAGGAGATACAAACATGGACGAACTGTATTTAAGAAGAAGCGTGCGTTCCTACCTCGACAAACCCGTGGAAAAGGAAAAACTGCTTGAGATTTTACAAGCCGGCACCTGCGCTCCCTCCGCCATGAACAACAAAGACCGTCAGTTTACCGCAATTTCAAACAAAGAAATTTTAGGCGAGCTCAACGCGGCAATCGAAGGACTTTTAGACAATTCTTTCGTAGAGAGAATAAAAGGTCGCACGGGCGGTAAATTCAATTTCTTTTACAACGCGCCCGTTCTTATAGTAGTATCCACCGATTCGAACGGACATTGCCCCGCCGCCGACTGTGCGGTCGCTCTTGAAAACATGTTCTTAAAAGCCACGGGGCTGGATCTTGCCACCTGCTGGATAAATCAGTTGGTTGCGACGTGCGACGAAAAACAAGTGCGAAAAGTACTGACAAAAGCCGGCGTTCCCGAAAATCACAAGGTATACGGAGCGTGTGCGCTTGGTTATTCGGACGCGGAAACTAAAAAAATAACCGCAAAAGACAATAAAATAGTTATTTGCGACTGAGGAGAACAAAAAAAATGATAAACGAAAAAATCAATCTTTCCGAGAAATATGCTATTCCGGGAAACGCCGTGCTTGAAACCTTTATACATTCGGATTCAAAAGAAATGCACCCGTTCGTTCAGGACCTTCCCTGTATGCTGGTTTGCCCCGGAGGCGGCTATTGGTTTACTTCAGAGCGAGAGGGCGAGCCTATCGCAATCGATTTTTACAACAGAAATTACAATGCTTTCGTTTTATGGTACGACATTTCTCAGTCCGGAGCGCGCTATCCGCTTGCGCTTACCG
>USKH01000241.1 GCA_900555125.1 uncultured Clostridium sp. | reverse complement strand
GCCCATGCGGAAGTCCGCTCCCGCTACTCCTACTCTGCCGCCGCGGATATAAGCGTTGAGCGAGAACGAAAACTCGCTTTCGTCTTCTATCATGCCGGCTGATTTAAGCGCGGTTGCGATTATGTCGTTGTACACGTCGGCAAGAGTAATTATATAGGTATCCGCATTTTTTTCCGACTTTGTTATTTTGAAAAATTTTGTTGTGTCGATATCCGTGATGTTAGTACGCTCTTCCGTGGGGAGATTGGTAGAGAACACATATTTACATCCGAACAGATTGAGATAGAACTTGCCGTCATAGTACGTTACTTCCGCAGTGCCGACAGGCGATATTATCGACGCGGTTGCCCGGAATGCGGTGTAAAGGTTTGCCGTTCCCTGCATAAGACCGTTAATGTCTGCCTTTCCTTCTATTCTGACCGGAAGCGAAAATTCGCCTGCGGAAATTGTTCCGCCGAGTACTATTCCGTTTTCGAGGTCGGATTGCAAAAGCGCGGAAACTACCGTTTCGAGGTTTTCGTCCTTAACGTCGGCTCTGCCCGGATCTACTTTGGACGGTTGTTCGTTGATGGCTCCGTTGAAAGCTTTTGAATCGGGAAGGGTAACCTCTTTGTCGAAATTATCGAAATATACGGTGTTTTCTTCGTTGCAACCCACTTCGCCGAGAACGGCAATCGAAATATTGTATGCGCTACGGTACGAATAAGATATCGGGGTGAAGTCCTTTTTAATTACGAGAGTAGCTTCGGTATCCTTGGTAAATACCGGATAGCCGTCTAAACCTCCCACCATTTTCATCTGCTTGACAATAAGCGCGTTTGCCGCGTCCTTGTCGAGGACTATTTTATACGTATATGTATCGCCTTCGGTTTTTTCAAGCGTGGCATAACGAACGGAATCGTGATTGAACACGTGTCCGCTTATGGTTTTATCGGGCGTAACTCCGTATATTGCCAGATAATCGTCGTAAGTTGCCGTATCGATGGTTCCGGAATTGTTGCGATAAGCGACTTTCCCGTTTTTGACCATGACTTCGTGGCGTGTATTTACAAGCGTGGAATTCGAAGCCGAGTCGGTGTAGTATTCGTCGCCGTTTTTAACCTTAGTGCATTCGGTTTTCTGCGTATAGGTAATAAATCCCTTTTTCGCCACTGAAGTCCCCGCGCTTTTCGTAGTAAAGGTTGAATACGACTTGATTTTACCGACTACGGCGTATATTACCGTTTCGGCGTCGTAACTGTCCGGCGCGTTTTTCAGCGAGGAAATTACGGTATCCTTTCCGGCTACCGTTTCCGGCACGGTTACGTTTTCTCCGTTGCATGCAATTGCCGACAATACACAGCAAACAATTGCAATGACAAGCAGTGCCGCTGCGATTTTGTTCTTTTTCATCAAAAAAAATCTCCTTTGTTTTTCGGAAAAACCCGTTTGTTTTTCGCTCCTATATTGTACTTTTTTCGGGGCGCTAAATCAATCGTTTTTGTCCGACTATTCGGGTTCGACGCCTCTTGTTTCGGGAGAACATACTCTCACGAAATGAGAATAACTAAAAAACTGTTGACTTTTGACCAAAAAAAGGATAAAATCGAATATATGGAAGAGTTAAACGAAAAGAGTATAGAAGATATAATCGCCGACAATCTTACGGAGTTGAGGAAAAGCAAAAAGCTTAAACAATCCGAACTTGCCGAACAAATAGGCTATTCGGACAAAACCGTAAGTCGCTGGGAGAACGGCTCTACCGTCCCGGACATAGCCACGCTTGCCAGGCTTGCGGAATTTTACGGAATAACCGTGGACGACCTGCTGCACGAAAATGCCGTAGAAATAGCCTCGGACGAAGCAATACAGCAAAAAAAAGAAGACAACCGCGACAAGCTTGCCATTATGCTTTTGGGAATACTCACCGTGTGGCTGATTGCCGTTGTAGTATACGCCGCTTTTCAGATAATCAAAGGCGTAAAATTCTGGCAGGTGTTCGTGTGGGCGGTTATTCCGTCGGTGGTGCTGGCGTACCGCTTCAACATCAACAACAAAAACGTCAAATGGCTTAATACCATTTATCTTTCGGTTGCTATATGGGGCGCGGTAACGGCTGCTTATTTACAGCTTCTTCAATACAATCTGTGGCCGCTGTTTCTGGTGCCTATTCCTGTTGAGGCGATGATAGTGGTTTACACGCTGTTCCGAAAACCGAAAAAAAGGAGAAGCGAATCGCGCGGGCTGTTCAGATTTCTCGACAACTGACAAAAGTCGGAAATGCGGATACAGGAGCGCATTTATCCGAAGCGCACTCTTCTAAC
>USKH01000240.1 GCA_900555125.1 uncultured Clostridium sp. | reverse complement strand
CGATGTCGTTTTTGTAAACCCCGACGTGGTTCACGGTGCCACCCCGTACGATTGCGAATACGAATGTCTTGTTTTTCCGCTCGGTCTTTTGAAAAACGGCAATCGCAGTTGCGACAGATTTTTGGAAGACCTCGCCGACAGAAACTGCCAGCTTACTTTTATGCCTTTAGGAGAGCAATTGAAATCTTGCGTCAACGAACTTTTTGAAACCGTAAAATCCCGCGAAAACGGATATCGGTTTATTACAATAGGGCTTGTTTATCGACTTATAGGCTTATTTATTAAAACCAATCAATATTCATACGATACGGACGGTTTGACCGACAAAGACGAACAAAAAGTTCTTAAACTTAAACGAACGCTTGCCCATATAAGAGATAATTTCGATAAAGAAATTTCCCTTGATGAAATAGCCGCGCCGTCCGGATTGTCGACAAAATATTTCTGCTGCTTTTTCAAAGAAATGACAGGAAAGTCCGCGATAGAATATCTTAATTTGTACCGAGTCGAAAGAGCTTGCAGAAAGCTTCTCGAAAGCGATCTTACGGTTACGCAAATAGCTTACGGCTCCGGATTTAACGATTTAAGTTATTTCATAAAGACATTCAAAAAAATTAAAGGATGCCCGCCGAGCGAATACAGGAAAACTTCTGTATTCAATTGATATTTATTTAATTCTTACAACGTAAAGGCAATCCCTCTTTTATTTATAACGTTGACGTTATAAACGCTTCGCCGTAAATCGTATAGAAAATAACATCGTGGGTTCAAATCCCTTTTGCTATTCGCTCGTGATTTGAACCCGTATTTTGAGCATAAAAAAATGAACCCTAACTTTACCCTTTTTTACGGGTTCAGCTAAGGTTCATCTTGGCGGAGGAAGAGGGATTCGAACCCCCGTGGGCTTGCACCCAAACGGTTTTCAAGACCGCCTCGTTGTGACCGCTTCGATATTCCTCCGAATAAATCAACAGAATTATAGCAAAAAACCATTACTTTGTCAAGCGTACGACAGCAGCATTCTATTCAAAAAACAATACGACAGCTATACTTTGGTAAAAAACGCCCTCTTCCTCTTTCGGTACAAAAAACCAATCGGCGAATCTCTTTACATGCAAAAAAACTACGAAATATTAAATTGCTTTTCGCATGCACAAGTCAAAAACAGACAAAGCAAAGACGTTTTCAAAAGCACGAGAAAAACGCCAACCGGACTTATGATCATAAAACGCTACGACCGCCCGCCTCGGTCGATAAGAAACAAACAATCCGCTTTTTGCCGTAACATCTACAATCGTCCTCTTTCTCTGCCGGACGACTTCAAACGGGTGCTCTTTTCCTAACTCGCGCAAGCTTAAGCTCAGCCGACAAGAGTTCCCGACTATTTCTTCAGAAACGAAAACAAGCCCTTTTTCTTGTATTCTTCTTCCTTGACGTCGCTTGCCCTATATCCGTCAGCCGAAATAGCCGCAATAAGCGTATCAGGGTCGATGGTTTGCGGAGCCAATATTACGGTTTCGCCTTTGATATGCGACGAAGTAACTTTTTTGACGTTGAAATTTCGACGAACAAGGTCGTTTACGTGCGATTCGCACATGCCGCAACGCATTCCTTCCACTTTTACCGTTATCTTTTTCATAACAAAACCTCCGGTTAGTTATTTACTGTTTTTAAGCACCGATTTCACGGCGCACTTGTCCTCTCTCACCGTAATATTTTTTTCACCCCTTACAAGATAAAAATGCAAAACATCGGATTGTCAGTTTATTTTAAACGCAACCACGATGCACGTTTACCCCACCGACACGTTTTCAAATTCTACCAATGCCATATACCTTTACTTCGAATATGAAACCTTTTTCATGTTAATTATAATACCGACGGTTTTATTTGTCAAGCAGAATATGAAACTTTTTTCATATTTATGAAAGCTTTTTCATTTATGGAGCAAAAAATACGGTTGAATTTTAGTTTGAATTGTGCAGTTTTAATTAGGAAAACGACGTCGTTTACAATTTTCTCAAAAAATAGCCGCGCCGCGATATTTTACGGTAAAAATTTTGAAAGCGTTAACGCTTACATTGAATGATTATATTCACCTTGGCAATAATAAGAAAATTTTTATTAAATTGAAAATGAGTCCGGCACTATACCAAACTCATTTTCAAATAATTCAATCGGATTTTTGTCCGGACTCTTGCATTAACATCGATGCGGGCAAACTTTTATATTTTGTTTTTGCTTTATTTATTGAAAACCGCATCGTTTATTATTCGCGCAAACACGTCGTAGCCGTCGTCGTTG
>USKH01000239.1 GCA_900555125.1 uncultured Clostridium sp. | reverse complement strand
CAGAATTAAATTTAACGTCACACCGGCAACGGAAACCGTAAACATTCCGACTTTTCTGTTCTTGAAGTTGTACGGATTTACCGGAACGGGCTTTGCGTATCCGAACCGAAGAAAAATAAGCATCAAAAAACCTACCGGGTCGAAATGCGAAACCGGATTCAAATTAAGTCGTCCTGCGCGCTTTGCCGTATCGTCGCCGTTCCAAAGTGCAACCAGTCCGTGAGCCACTTCATGCAACATTATCGACAAAACGATAGCCACAAGTGCTATAAGAAAAGTTAAAATATCACTATACCCGAAGAACATTTTTACTCCTACTCGGTTATTATATCATTTTCGGGTTAAATAGTCAAATAAATTAAAGTAAAAGAAACGCCTATAAAGCGTTTCTTCAGCCAATCATCAGATATTTGCGGCAACTATGACGTCTACCAACGAGCGGCAATGTCCCTGATAACGTCTGTAATGTCGCGCTTTTCCACGTTTTCAGCCGCAAAAACGTCAATGCTTGCAACAAGCTTTCCGTCAGCATACGCCTCGGCTCTTCCCACACGGTCGCCTTCTTTTACCGGAGCGAAAACTGTTTCGGGAATAAATTTTACTTCTGCATCTTTTGTCGCCGTTCTCTTTCCGAAATATGCAAGCGGTTTATTGATTTTACAAGAAATACTGTCGGTTTTTCCGTTGTTAACGTTTACCGTAAGTTTTTCTGCATCCTGCTCGGACAGCACCACGTTCGTCGAATAATTGGCAAAGCCGTAATTGAAAAGCTTGCTCACTTCCGCATTTCTGTCCTTAGACGTCGGCGCACCTATTACAACGCATATAAGTCTTGTATCGTCGCGTTTTGCGGTTGCGCTTAAACATGAGCCGGCTTCTTTTGTAAACCCGGTTTTTCCGCCGTCGCAACCGATATAAAAGCGCGATAACTTGTTAGTATTGGTAAGCGTTGTTTTTCTTCCGTCGGGGTGAATAAAATCATACATCCATGTCTGAGAATAGTTGAAAAATCGATTATGCGTCAACAAATCCCGAGTCATTTTCGCCACATCTTCCGCGCAGGAATACCCTCCCGGTGCCGGCAGTCCGGTACAATTTACAAAATTGGTATTCGTCATCCCGAGCTCCCGTGCCTTTTGATTCATAAGCGAAACAAAAGACTCCGCCGAACCCGCGCAATGCTCGGCAAGCGCAACGCACGAATCGTTTGCAGAGGCAACAATTACGCTTTTAATGAGTTCTTCCGCTTTATACGTAAGATTTGCACCTAAAAACGCCTGCGAGCCACCCATGGCCGCCGCGTTTTCGCTTACCGTTACGTCGTCGTCAAGCGAAATCTGACCCTTTTCGATTTTTTCGAACACGAGATCGAGCGTCATGATTTTGACCATGCTTGCAATAGGCAATCTTTCGGTTTTATTAGACGAGGCAATTTCGGTCGTTCCGTCAAAATCGGTTAAAAGATAGGATTTTGCGTTTATTTCCGGACTTTTTTCATAAATTCCTTGGTCGGCACGAGCTAATTTTGCTCCGAGAGAAAATATCATCAGCGAAGCCAACATCAGCGCGACAAAAGCAACTACTTTCTTTTTCATAGAACAATACTCCTTTTGTCGCTATTTTTTGCATTATACGCGCTTTTATTCGCAATTCAGAAAATTAAAAGTCCGGCGACTATAGACTGAATTACCGACAGAATCATAATTACAACGCATACGGGATAAATTACCGGCGACAAAAGCGTTCTGTCGCAATAACAGAACAAATTTATTTTTCTTTCACACAAATCGATATAAACAATAAAATAAGCCGCGGCTGTCAATATTTCAAAAACCATACACAACACCGCAGCAATCGCGCATGAAAAAAACATAAATTGCAGCGCACAAATAATATCGCAGAACTTTGACGTCATACGAAAAAAAAGCGCAATCGGCCAACAAAACAAAACCTTTTCATGGCATGTGCACGCCCCCAAAACCAGCAATGAAAAAGCGTTAAGCAAAACGACCATATAGAAATATCCGAAACTCGACCGAAGCCCGCTTGCAAGCCCGGTGAAAACGCCCGTTTTGTAGTATGGCATTATCGCCCCTTTGTTTACAACCATAATTGACATTATAAGAGCAACCACCAGAATTGCGCAAAAAACAAGCACTTTTCGCCTGTTTTTACGCAAATCAAGTACTATGTCTGACATAACTGAATATAAAAAATCACCCATATTCTAAGAATATGAGCTATTTTTCGCAATTATGAATTTCGTCGATTATAAGCGAAATAAATTTTTTATTAGTAATTTTTC
>USKH01000238.1 GCA_900555125.1 uncultured Clostridium sp. | reverse complement strand
ACATCGCCGACGTAATAACTTCTTGATAAAGAAGTGGAACGTTCTTTTCTCAAGTAGTTATGCTTCTTGTCTTCTTCCGATTCCTTTTTCTCGGCGGTTATCGTAAGATATCCGTCCTTCAAAGAAATGTTTACGTCCTTTTTGTCGAACCCGGGGACTTCGATATCCATAACGTAGCCCGTTTCGGTTTCCTTTATATCCGTTTTCATAGTGTTGAATTTCTCTTCATAAAACATCGGTTTGAAGAAGCTGTTGAACGCGTCGTCCAAAAAGTCCAAATCATTACCTTCATTGTTTCTTTTTACTAAATAGTTTCTCATAATATTTATCTCCTTATATGTATTCGTTTTTATTTGTCTCGCGGTTAGCACTCACAGTTCTTATCTGTTAGCACTCTAACCCTTTAACTGCCAATATTGTAACACCGTTCTTTTCGTTTGTCAATACCTTTTCTGTTAAGATTTTGTGAAACTTTTGGGGTGGCAATTATATAATGTTAAGCGCAAAATGCTCAAAATCGAGGCGACGGGGCAAATGTGCCGACATCTGCGGCAAATTTGTTGACATGCGCGGCGAAAAAATATATTATGTAGAAGCTATGAACGAATTTAAAGATAAAAAGGCGTTATTTTTCGATTTCGACGGAACTCTCTGGTTCGGGAAGTACGGCGAAAAAACAATCGAAACGCTTAAAAAACTTCACGACGCGGGATATATTCTCGTCTACGCTTCGGGGAGAAGCCGCGGAAACACCGATTTTTCGCTTATAAAAGACATTCCTTTCGACGCGCTCACTTTCGGCGGTTGTACGGCGGAAGTTTTCGGCAAGGAGATTTACCGCAAAGATTTTTCCCGCGAACAGATAGATTATTTACTTAACATGCCCGAAAAATACCTGCGGCAAACGGTTTTCGAGGGAGTGAACGGATTTTATAAGTATCGCGGCACGCTCCCAAAGTATCGGGGCGAGGAAAAGGACGATATGAATTTCCTTCGTAACGTAAAGGAATATCCTCTTTCGAAATTTTCGACCATTAAGTTTGACGACGGCAAAGGCGGGTTTGTGCCTATTGACGAAGACGTCGTCAAATACCTTAAAGAGCAGTTTTTCGTCGTCGAACTCGATCATTATATCGAGTGTATGAACAAAGGTCACGGCAAGGACGAAATGGTAAAAAAGGTTTGCGAGTATCTCGGAATTCCGCTTAAAAACACCTATTGTTTCGGCGACAGCGAGAACGATATTGCCATGTTTAAAGCCGTTAATTTCGGCGTTGCGATAGCACACGCGCCCGAAAGCGTCAAAAAACTTGCGAAATACGTCACGAAATCGGATATAGACGGCGTTTGCGAAGCCGTTTACGCGTTAGGGCTTTTAAAATAATTGTATATAATCATTTTGCGCTGTTATATATAATAATGTATATTCACTTAAAATAATACGTTGACAGGGGCGGAATTCGGAAAAATTTCCGAATTCCGCTCGCCATTTTTATATATTTGCGGCTAAAAAACAATGTGAAATTTTTACAAACATATTGACAGTATGTTTGGGTCGATGATATAATAACATCGAAACGGGACAAAATAGAATTTTGTCGGCAACTGCCGTTGCCATGCGCTTTGTCTTTGCCAAATCGCCGTTTCTGTTGAAATGTGGCGTGAAAAAGTCCTTGCAAGCAAACTTTTTCACTTGTATTATAAACATGTAAACATGACAATGTATTTGTTGTGAACCGAAAATAAATAAAGGAGTTTTATGAAAAAACTGATTAAACAGATTGGTTGTGTTGCAGGAACGGCAATTCTTATGTTTTGCATGTGTTTTAGCTTTGTCGGGTGTGACAAAGAGAAAAAATACGACGTAAGCATAAAAATAGCTAACAACTATGGAAGCACGTGGATATTTACACCCGATATCGATGAGCTTAGGTATGAGTTCGAATATACGGGAGAAGAAATGCGGTTCTGGATAGATTCCTGGAATCTCCCGAAACACCCTCGCTGGAGCAAGGAATGGTTTGCGCCAAATACTAGCGGGGCAAACGTTTTTCAAGCTTCTTATGGGAAAGTAAATCAAATGCATTATGAGGAAAAGCCTAAATTTATTTGTGAAAGAGGCGAGTACTATTATCGTGTTTATGCTGATACCACATCTGATTTATGGAATTCAAGAACTATATGGTTATATATTACAGTACTTTAATAAAAGAGAGAGAATATGAAAAAAAACTTTCAACAAATCTGCTGCGTTGTAGCGACGGCAATTCTTATGTTTTGCATGTGTTTTAGCTTTGTCGGGTGTGACAAAGAGA
>USKH01000237.1 GCA_900555125.1 uncultured Clostridium sp. | reverse complement strand
GTCGATGAGTTCTTTTGAGAAAATAGAATCGTTGCCGCGTCTTATTTCCTCTGACATATCCACTATAGTGATTTCCGGGAGCGATGCACCCGTTACTCTGTCGGGCATTTTGATGAGTTTATACTCGCCTTCCGTTGCTTTTTTATACGTCTCGATATCGGGAGTCGCGCTGCCCAGAACGAGAGGACAGCCATTATATTCGGCCCTGTATTCCGCAACGGTGATTGTATCGAAACGGGGGTTGCTGTCGCTGATATAGCTTGAATCGTGTTCCTCGTCGATTATTATAACTCCTATGTTTTCAAGCGGCGCAAAAACGGCGCTCCTTGCGCCTATGGCAATTTTTGCTTCGCCCTTTTTTAATCTTTTCCATTCGTCGAATCGCTCGCCCTGACTTAATCCGCTGTGAAGAATTGCTACAAGTTCGCCGAAAGTGGCTCTCATCAGTTTGAGCACTTGAGGAGTCAAAGATATTTCGGGAACGAGCATTATCGCGGTTTTGCCCTTTTTTAATACCTCCGAAATGGCGCGCATATATACTTCGGTTTTACCCGAGCCCGTTACGCCGTGCAAAAGAATATTTTTATTTTTGTCGGCATTTATAATATTCAAGGCGTTTTTCTGTTCATCCGTCAAAGCCACTTCGGGTAAACGCTCGTAAACGTTGTCGCCGTACGGAGTGCGATAGGTTTCGCATTCTTCAAGACGGATAATGCCGCGCGCTACCAGATTACGAAGTGCCGCCGCCGAGAAATTTTTATTGATCTCGGTTACGTTTTCACCCGGATTGTCGGCTACGAACCGAAAAACTTCGGTTTGCGCTTTCGCACCGGCACGAATAAAGGTCGCTTCGTCTTTTTCGACGTATTCGGCAGCTACATACGCGCGCTTCACAACAAGCTCCTTAACTTTTCCGGCGCGCATCTGCGACGGAAGACATAATCTTAAAACGTCAACCATGCGCAAATGGTATTTCTGCACCATAAAGCGGCACAGACTCATAAGCTCGGTATTTATAACCGGATAAGGATCCAACACGGAAATAATACTTTTTAGTTTATCCGGAGGACAATCCGTGCTGTCTTTAACACGCACTATGTACCCCTCGATCTGCATTTTTCCAAACGAAACAAGCACTCTGAAGCCCTCTTTCGCCTCAGAATGCCCGTCAATAGAATAGTCAAAAACTTTATCGACCTCGGAATTGCTTATGTCAACTATGACTTCTGCTATCATTTCGAAGCTCCGTTATTTTATCGAGAATACGCCCGGCAAGCTCGGATTTGCTCATAAGCGGCAAATCTTCTACGCCGTCTTTGGTTACAAAAGAAGCAATGTTCGTGTCGACATCGAAACCGGCTCCTTTTTTTGTCACGTCGTTGGCGACTACGAGATCGGCGTTTTTAGAAACAAGTTTTTTCTTTGCAGACTCGATGAGGTCGCGCGTTTCGGCACAGAACGCCACCAGCGTTCTATTTTCTTTTCTCTTACCGACAGCCGCAGCGATATCCGGGTTTTTTGTCAGTTTCAACTGAATACTATCGGCTTTTATTTTATTGTCCGCAGCTTTTTCGGGGCGATAATCGGCAGGGGCCGCCGCTTTTATCACTACGTCGGCAAGCGGCAGGTTGTCCATAACCGCTTTATACATTTCCTCGGTTGTTCCTACGTTTATCGTAGCAACCTTTTCGCGTGGCAAAACGCTTACGTTGCCGGCTACGAGAATAACGTTTGCGCCTCTTTTTACAGCGGCGTCGCATATAGCCGCCCCCATTTTTCCGCTTGAATTATTACCGATATAACGAACAGGGTCGATAGGTTCGCGAGTTCCGCCGGAAGTAACCAACACGGTCAGCCCTTTATAATCGCGTTCAGGGAAAAGTATATTTTCGATTGCCGCATATATATCGGCAGGCTCCGCCATGCGTCCTTTTCCGTTATCTCCGCATGCCAGAAATCCGCTGCCTCCGAAAATAAGACTAACGCCGCGTTTTTCGAGATCCGAAATATTTTTGGCTGTAGCTGCGTTTTCAAGCATAGCGGTATTCATCGCGGGAGCCAGAAGCACCGGGCAACGCATTGCCAATGCCGTAGTAGACAAAAAATCGTCGGCAATGCCGGCGTTGTATTTTGCCAAAAAATTAGCTGTACAAGGCGCTACTACAAAAGCATCGCTTTTCTTTGCAAGCGAAACGTGTTCGACTTCCCATTCGAAATCGCGGTCGAAAGTATCGACGACGACGCGATTACCGGAGAGCGTTTCAAAAGTCAGCGGACGCACGAACTCGGTTGCGTTTTTTGTCATAACAACATAAACCGC
>USKH01000236.1 GCA_900555125.1 uncultured Clostridium sp. | reverse complement strand
CCGGCGTCAGCGATACGAGCGAAAATCTGACGGCGTTATGCGGGTTTTTACGTGAAAACCAAGCGGGATATGTCGAACTCTTGCCCTATAATAAGTTTGCCGGAAGTAAATACAAGATGTGCGGTCGTGTATATAAACCGATATTCGACGAAAACAAATAAGTGAAGCTTCACCCGGAAATATTTGAAAAATACGGCATAAAAGCCGTAAAACTATAGGAGTAGAGTGCTATGACAGACAGAGTAATTTCTTTTTTGGAGACATTAAAAAGTAAGGAGTACCGCGGTAATCGAAAAAACGTCGAGTATCCCGATGTCACGGGCGACAGGTTTATGAATGCGGCGCGTTTTTTTACTCAGACCGAAAAAGCGGAAACGCCGATTTTATATAAGGGCGATATTTTCGGCTTCAATCGCACGGTTAAAAACCCGGCTGGAAACGTTCCGTGGCGAATGAACAATTTTACGCCCGATTATGCATGGGCGATGCAAAACGGCTTTTGTGCCATTCGCAAAGATTTGTACAAAAGAACCGAGGCGGCTTCTTCGGAGCGCAAAGGTTTTTTTCTCTCCGCAGCAGAGCATATCGACGGCATATTGGATTTGTCCGAGCGATATCGCGAATACGCAGAGAAAAACGGAGTAAAAAGCCTTGCCGACGCGCTTAAAAACGTACCGGCAAATAAACCGGGAAATTACTACGAAGCGCTTGTATTTATGAAGATAATTATCTATTCGCTTCGTTCGTCGCACGTCGATCACGTAACGCTGGGCAGGTTCGATCAATATATGTATCCGTACTATCTTGCCTCGATACGAAACGGCGTGACGGAAAAAGAGATTTCCGAACAGACCGAGTTGTTTTTTATATCGCTCAATCTCGACACCGATTTGTATTGCGGCGTGCAACAGGGTGACAACGGGCAAAGCCTTGTTCTCGGAGGCAGAACGCCCGAAAAAGCGGACGCATACAACGAACTTAGCGAAATAATAATGACTGCGGCGGAAGAGTTGTGTCTTATCGATCCGAAAATAAACCTGAGAGTGGACAAAAACACGCCGCTTTCCCGATTTATAAGAGCGACGCGCCTTACGAAAAAGGGATTGGGTTTTCCACAATACTTAAACGACGATATTGTTATTCCGGGTCTTGAAAAACTCGGGTACGAATATAAAGACGCATGCGATTATGCCGTTGCCGCGTGCTGGGAGTTTATCGTACCCGCCGAAAGCTATGACGTCAGCAATATCGTAACAATGAATTTCCCGCTTGTAGTTCGTCGGGCAACTATGTGTTCTCTATGTAAATGCGATAACTACGATGAATTTTTCACGTGCGTTTGTCAGTCGTTGTACGACTTTTTCGAGCAACTGAAAATCAAAGCGGCGGACAATCATGCAAGTATGACGTACTGTAATCCGTACGCGTCGCTGTTTGTTCGCGGTTGTCGCGAAAAAGGGCTGGACTACACCGAACACGGCGCAAAATACAATAACGACGGAGTACACGGACTTGGAATCGCCCCCGCAGTCGACGCGCTTTCGGCAATCAAGAAACTGTGCTTTGACGAAAAAATATTGAAAAAAGATGTGCTTATCGCAGCTCTGAAAGCCGATTTTGCAGGATACGAGCATGTTCGCAAGTTGTTGCTTTCCTGTCCCAAAACGGGCAATAACGATAAGTTGACAAACCGAATTATGTCGGAGCTACTCGATTTTTACGCCCAAACGGTTGACGGCGTTCCCAACAGCGTAGGCGGCGTATTCCGTGCCGGCACCGGCGGCTCGATGGATTACGTAACCATGTCGCGCGACGTGGGCGCTACGGCGGACGGAAGAAAAGCCGGGCAGCCCTATCCCGCCAGTTTTTCGCCGTCGATCGGAGTAAAGGCAAACGGTCCTCTTTCGGTTGTTCAGACTTTCACTTCGTTTGATATGACTAAAATAATCAACGGCGGACCTCTTACGCTCGAAATGCACGATAACGTTTTTCGTAACGAAAAAGGAATAGAAAAGGTTGCCGCTCTCGTAAAAACTTTTATTTCGCTCGGAGGCCACGAGTTGCAGCTTAATTCGATAAGTCGCGAAAGGTTACTTGATGCGCAGGCACACCCCGAAAAACACCCGGATCTCATTGTGCGCGTGTGGGGATGGAGCGGATATTTTAACGAACTTGATATCGAATACCAGAATCACGTAATTTCGAGAACGGAATACGGCGACTGAAAAATTGAGAAAAACAGGGTAAACACGAATAAAAATTGCATTCCAAAGTACTATGTGTGACGTAGTACTTTGTTTTTTATCGCAACTTTTCGTGCGAATTGCCAAAAA
>USKH01000235.1 GCA_900555125.1 uncultured Clostridium sp. | reverse complement strand
GAGGTGGAGCGTGTCTCTTTCCAGTTGGGCCAGCTTACCTTGCGCAACTCGGCGCGGGAAAGAACAAGATAATCGTGTCGCCGCAACGTTTGCTCGCGTCCGAAATAGAAAAAAATTTTGAGAATATCGAGCGCGTCAAGCCGCTTTTGTACGCCGAACTCGAACGGTACGATAATGTGAGGTCGGTGTCGCTCGGATGCACGCATTATTATTTTGTCAAAAAAATGATAGAGGAGTTTTATGGCGGTAAAGTACCTGTTTTTTCGTCCGAAAAAGGCGCGGCAAAGCGACTTAAACGCGTTATTGCCGCAAAAAACATGGCATCGGACGGAAGCGAGCGTTCGACAAGGTTTATTTTTACATAAAAAATCGCCCGTAACGTTATGACGTCGTGAGCGAAAAAATTATATGCGATTATTTCAGTAACTTTGCCACGAATTTAACGATAAGCAGAATGAGGGCGAAAATCAGTGCCATAAGTCCCATTCCTATTATAAACGAGAAGAAATCGCTTTCCCCCGTTTCCATTCCCCAGAACGCGCCGAGACAATCAAAAGCGTATTTAACCGAATTGCCGAAAGTTTTTCCCTGGCATTTGGTAATCAGAGTGGGAATAAAGCAGGCGAGAAAAGCCACCATTACGGTGAATAAAACATTTACCGCACCCACGCAGGAAGCGTCTATAAAGGACGTTTTTTTAAGTTCGCCGCCGGACGCGCGGAAATTTTTTATCATAAATCTGCATTCTCTGTACCGGGGGATAAATACAATGTAAATTGCGGTCATTACTCCCGCCGCGATCAGCGAGGTAATCGAATACGCCCATATACCCACCGGGTCTTTTTTAACGGCAAAAAATATAGCAAAACACACCGGACAGAGAAAAGCAGCCGCAGCCATTGCAAGATACAGCCTGTAATGTCCGGACTTTTTCCGTTTTTCCTTGGCGGTAGCCGCCGAAACGTTTATAAGGTTGCTTTCGTGAATAAATTCATCCATAACGAGTAATCTCCAAACACAGATTCTATCATAAAAATGAGTATTAGTCAAATAAAAACGACTAATTGCCTCATGACCCTGAAAATCATTGCAAAAATCTCCCGAACGTGCTATAATCTTTACCGAAAAAAACAAACGGAGGCATTCCGATGATTTATACCGTAACGTTCAGTCCGTCGCTCGATTACACGGTCGAAGTGGACGGTTTTGAAAAAAACAAACTCAATCGCACTAAAACAGAACGGATAATGCCCGGCGGAAAAGGCGTAAATGTTTCGATAGTATTAAATAATATGGGCGTAAAATCGACTGCGCTCGGCTTTATCGGCGGTTTTACCGGCAAAGCGATTACCGATATGCTTTCCGGACTGGGCGTAACGCAAGATATGATAGAGTGCGAAAGCGGAATAAGTCGCATTAACGTTAAGGTCAAGTCGGACGGCGAAACCGAAATAAACGGACAGGGTGCCGTGGCGGGCGAAAAGGAAGTAAATCTTCTTCTCGAAAAATTGAAAGCGGCAAAGAGCGGCGACGTCGTTGTTCTTGCCGGAAATGTTCCCGCAACCGTTCCGTCCGATATTTACGAACGTATTTTGTCCGAACTTAGCGATAGCGGAGCCGAATTCGTGGTGGACGCTACGGGAAAGCTACTGCTTGGCGCACTTAGATATAAGCCGCTTCTCGTAAAGCCCAACAGCGTTGAGCTTGGCGAGCTTTTCGGAACGGAAATAAAAACCGACGAGCATGTCGCGCTTTATGCCGAAAAGCTGCGCGAACTCGGCGCGAAAAATGTAATAGTAAGCCTGGGCGGAAAGGGAGCCTATCTTCTCTCGGAGAGCGGCGAAGGCATATTTTCGCCTGCGCCGGAAGGGAAAGTTGTGGACACAGTGGGTTCGGGGGATTCGCTCGTCGGCGGATTTTTATACGAATACGAACTTAGCGGAAACGTTAAAAACGCGTTTTATCGCGGAATCGCAACCGGCAGCGCGTCGGCTTTTCGTTTCGGATTATGCACGAAACAACAGTCGGACCAACAGCTTAAGTGCCTTACGGAGATGCTTAAATGAAAAAAGTCGTAATATATACCGACGGCGCGTGCAGCGGCAATCCCGGCATCGGCGGATGGTGCGCTATACTGATGTACAAACAGCACGAAAAAGTGGTAAGCGGATACAATAAGTACACCACCAATAATCGCATGGAACTTTTTTCGGTAATACAGGGCTTGGACCAACTGAAAGAGCCGTGCGAAGTCGATTTGTACAGCGATTCGGCATACGTCGTCAACGCTATAAACAACGGATGGCTTGAATGCTGGAAAAAGAACGCATGGCGAAAGTCCGACGGAGAGGTCAAGAACGT
>USKH01000234.1 GCA_900555125.1 uncultured Clostridium sp. | reverse complement strand
AACGCGCCGTGATGGGCTTTTATAAGTGTACGCTTTTTTCGGAAAGCGCGGCCCTCTACAACGGAAACATCCATACAACTTAACAGAATGGCTGGCCACCATAGAGCGGAGAGGAACCGCTAAACAAGGTCAAAGTCGGTGACGCGGAAAGAGCAGTCAGCGGCTTTTTTGCGTCCTTTTTCAGCTATCGAAGCCCACCTTTTTCGGTGTGGGTTACAGATGGAAAAATACAATTTTGGGAGGAAAGTTATGAGCAATCAAACGACGATCAGACCGCCGTAATGCTATGACAAAGCGATGGCTTACAGCAAATCAAAAGCCTCTTTTCGGGAAGCAATCACTTTTCGTGCCGACGAAAGTATAGCCCACTATACTTCATTCCGAAGTTTAGTGGGCTCTGCGAGGCTTTTTAACAGAAAAAAATCAAAGGAGATAAATCTATAAGCTATTTAGTTTGTCACATGAAAAAGTATCACAAGACGGACATTGCGCCCGTCGAACGGGAGAACGAGCGCGACGAAACCTATCGGGCAGGCAATCCGCAGATAGACTGCACGCGCACGAGCGGAAACTACCACATTGTCAAGCGGCAGCGCAGCTATATGCAGTTTATCAACGATAAGATCGAAGCCCTCGACCTGCCGACCAAAGTGCGGAAGGATGCCGTGCTGATGTGCTCCTTCGTTGTGGGCTCGGACAGGAAATTCTTTGGCGGGCTATCGCCAAGCGAGCAACGGCAATTCTTTGCCGAATGCACCCGCTTCTTTTCGGAGCACTACGGCGAGGGCAATATCATTTCTGCCGTTGTCCATACGGACGAAACCACGCCGCACTTGCACCTGAATTTGATCCCGATCGCGGGCGGCAGGCTGTGCGCGAAGAAGCTGTTTGACAGAAAGGCACTTACCGCATTGCAGACCGACCTCTATCGGGAAGTCGGCGCGAAATGGAACTTACAGCGCGGCAAGGAAGGCAGTCAGGCAAAACATCTTGATACGGCGGAGTTCAAGGCGAAGAAGATCGTCGAGCAGGCGCGCGGAGAAGCGGACAGTATCATTGCCGAAGCCGACCATAACGCGGAGCGCAAAGTGAAAATTGCGCAAATCCATGCGGACGGCATTGTAGCAAGTGCGGAACAGACGGCAACAAAAGCCCAGCAACAAGCACAAAAGTATCTGGACGGCATCGTGCAGAGCGTCGAGGCGGAGCGCAACAAGCCTACGCCGAAGCGAAAACGGCAAGCCGAGGAGGAGATCGCTCTACTCCGCACGGAAAACGCCGCCCTGCGGCAATCAAAAGCTATTGCCGACCGCGACCGCAGCGACCTATTCGAGCAGTTGCAGAAAGCCGAGCGGCGTGCCAAAGGCAAGGAGCAGGCGTTCGGGATGGTAAGCGATATGCTCGCTGCCTATCCCGACGAATTCGACGCTCTCTTAAACAAGTCACGCGCAAAGAATGCTGCCCCGCCGTTCAAATCAAACGGCAACGACCGCGGCGGCAAATAAAACTGAATAACCGAATACAAGGAGAAAAGCGATCGAGCAAATTACATAACAACGGGGAATGACGAGAAGGAAAAACAATACGGGAATACCGCAATACGAGATCGATTCGCTGGCTCGCGCGTTTATTCCTGCAATCATGGACTTTTTCAACAGCGAAGAAGGTATGCGAGAGTTTGAAGAATGGAAGGCTCAACGCACACGCAAAGGCAATTAAATATCAAAGAATAAGGAAACGTCCCATTGAATTTCACGGGATGACCGCTCTGACGGTTTACGGAAATCCGCGCAAAACATAAAGCGGATTTAGTGTATGATTTTTCTATATAATCAGACAGGTTGCGCCGAAGATCATAAACCTTGAACAACGGCACGAGGGGCACGCGGAGATTCCGCAAGCCCCTCGTTTTTTATTTGATTCCTTTTAATCTTTTTCTAATTTTACCATAATGAGTGTTTAATATCTTACCAACTTTCTCGTTCGCACCAAATACTTTTTTGCACCTTTTTACATAACTTAAAAAATTACCTTTAGAAATTTGGCCTCCCTTCGCTCCTTTTAATGAATATGTTTTATAGAGATTCTTATTTGAAATGATATTACCTTTTGGTGATACTCCTCTTAATTTTACCACAGTATCTGCTTTCTTATACATTCTATAATAATATTTGCTAAGCGTCTTATCTCTTAAGCTAATATTTCTGCCATCAAAACTAAATCCCAGATAATCTATTATATTTTTATCATTTGCGTTGCGCAAACGAAGAGGAAGGGAATCATGGAAAAATACGCGTGGAAAGCAAAGATCAGAAAGGGCATGGAAAAGGAATACGTCAGGAGGCATAACGAGATCTGGCA
>USKH01000233.1 GCA_900555125.1 uncultured Clostridium sp. | reverse complement strand
ACGATGGGCTCCATCCCGTTCGCGGGCCGTTACCGCATGATCGACTTTGTTCTGTCCAACATGGCCAACGCCGGCATTGACAATGTTTCGGTCATCGTCCGCAAGAACTACCATTCCCTGATGGATCATCTCGGCTCGGGCAAGCCGTGGGATCTCGACCGCATGTCAGGCGGGGTATACACTCTGTCGCCCTATCAGGGTAAGCGCGGCGCGCTTTGGTATAAAGGAACGGCAAACGCCATATATCAGAATCTCAACTTCCTTGACAAATACGACAGCGAAAACGTGCTTATTTTAAGCGGCGACCATATCTACAAAATGGATTATTCGAGCATGCTTGACGAGCATATCAAAAACGACGCCGACTGCACGATTGCCGTTATAAACGTACCGATAGAAGAAGCAAGCCGCTTTGGGATAATGACCGCGGACAAAAACGGAAAAATTCTCGAGTTTGAAGAAAAACCGAAAAAGCCCAAGTCCACGCTCGCGTCGATGGGCATTTACATATTCAAAAAAGACGTATTGAAGCAGCAGCTCATCCGCGATGAAAAAGACGATAATTCTTCCGGCGACTTCGGTAAAGACGTAATCCCGTATATGCTGAAAAACGGCTTCAAAATGTATGCCTATCGCTTTGACGGCTACTGGAAAGACGTCGGAACGATAACTTCTTTGTGGGAAGCCAACATGGATCTTCTCGGCGAACATCCCGCCATAAACTTAAACGAACCCGAAATGAAGATATATTCGCGAAACGAACCGCTTCCGCCGACATATTTCGGCAAGCAATCTTTTGTCGAAAATTCGATTATCACCACGGGCTGCGAAATAGAAGGAACAATCTTAGGCAGCGTGATAAGCGAAAACGTCTGCGTCGGAGAGGGCAGCGTAATCGAAAACAGCGTTATCATGCGCGACGTGCGCATAGGTAAAAACGTACACATCAAGTACGGAATCGTGGACGAAAGCGTCTGTATCGGCGACAACGCATATATCGGCGACGATAAGTCGGACAAAAATCACATTGCGCTTATAGGACGAGGCAGCGTTATCGAAAATTGCACGAAAATAGCAAGCGGCGAAATAGTGGAGAAATAAAATGGCAAGATCGGTAGGAATAGTATTCAGCAACATTCACGACAAAGAAGTAAACGAATTAACCGAAAAACGCACGCTCGCGTCGGTTCCGTTCGGCGGCAGATATCGCCTTATCGACTTCGTTTTGTCCAACATGGTCAACTCCGGCATAACCAACGTCGGCGTTATCACCAAATATAATTATCAGTCGCTTATGAACCACGTCGGATCGGGGAAAAGCTGGGATTTGTCGCGTAAAAACGGCGGACTTACGCTTTTGCCGCCTTTCGGCAACAACGATTCGTCCAAGGTATATTCTTCTCGATTCGAAGCGATAAGTAACGTTGCGTATTATCTTCGTGAACGTACCGAAAAATACGTTGTTATGTCCGATTGCGACAACGTCTGCACGATAGACTTTACCGAGGTTGTCGACTACCACGAAAGCAAGGACGCCGACATAACCGTCGTATATCGCAAAAAGCGCATAGGAGACGTAATAGACAAAAAGGTGCGCACCAAGGTAACCGTCGAGGCGGACGGCAGAGTCAGTAAAGTGGTCAATTCGTCCAACAATACCGGAACCATCGAAGTGTTTGTAAATATTCTGGTCATAAACCGTGACTTTTTACTTAAAATCATCGATAACGCCGAAGAAATGGGGTATAAAAGCTTTTCGCGCGACGTGCTGATTAAGGGCGTAAATCTTTACAGAATCTACGGCTTCGAATACGACGATTATTTCGCAAGCATCGACAGTATGAGCAACTATTACAAACATTCCATGCAGTTGCTCGACAAAACGGTGAGAGAGGAGCTTTTCCGTAAAAAAGGCTCGGAAATTTATACCAGCGTACGCGACAGCGCGCCTTGTAAAATAACCGGAACGGCAAAGGTAAGCAACTCGCTGATTGCCGACGGATGCATAATAGAAGGCGAAGTCACGGGGTCGATTTTATTCCGCGGAGTCAAAGTCGCCAAAGGCGCGGTGGTGCGCAATTCGGTTCTGTTCCAGAACACCGAAGTGGGTGAAAACAGTAAAATCAATTGCGTGATAACCGATAAAAACGTCCGCGTACTCGGGGGACGAATGCTCAGCGGACACGACACGCATCCCAGCTTTATCTGCGAAGATTCGGTAATCTGACGCGATATTGCGCCTAAAAAATCAGAATTCAATTTTCAAGGAGTAATAAATATGCCAACAAAAAAGACTGCCGGTACGGCTGCACCCGAAAAGAAAGCAACCAAAACCGCTTCGGCGGCAAAATCGGCAACCGCAAAAAAAT
>USKH01000232.1 GCA_900555125.1 uncultured Clostridium sp. | reverse complement strand
GGCTATAGGGCGGAATATCGCTCTTTTGCAGGATATGTTCGAGCGCGAATCGGCGAATAAAATGGCGACGGCAATCGTTATCGAATCGGATAAGCGGAAGGGGACGTTTCTGGATAAACGGCTGTTTGAAGATTCCGAACTTCGCCTTTTAATCGACGGGGTTCTGGCGAGCAAGCACATCTCGGAAAACTACTCGAAAGACCTTATAGAAAAACTTTCGATGCTGTCGAATAAATATTTCAAGTCCAACGTAAAGCACGTTTATTCCGTTAAAGATTGGGATAAAACCGAAAATAAAGCGCTTTTTTACAATATAGGCATGGTTGACGAAGCGATAGAACGCAGCAGGCAAATAACGTTCGATTACAACAAATACGGAGCGGATAAAAAACTGCATAAAACGTCATCGCATAAGGCGAGTCCTTATCAACTGATTTTGCACAATCAGCATTACTACTTACTATTTTTCAGCGAAAAATGGAAGAAAATCTGTCATTTCAGAGTGGATAAAATCACGAATATCGAAATTACGGACGAGCCGATGACGCCTTTGAGAAGCATAAAGGGTTACGAAAACGGACTCGATTATAAAAAATACGCCACGTCGCTACCGTATATGTTTACCGATGAAACCGAAAAAATCACTTTCTTGTGCGACGGAACGGTAATCGATCAGGTCGTCGATTGGTTCGGCAAAAATATAAGCATATACGATATTGGCGGCGGTAAGTACGAAGTTTCGGTTACGGCAAGCCCCAACGCTATGGAATACTGGGCGCTGCAATACCTTAATTACGTAGAGATAAAATCGCCGACGGAGTTAAGAGAAAGAATTAAAAATAATCTGCAAAAAGCAGAAGAAAAATATAAATAATAAGGAGACAAATGCAGAATTTTGGTTTTTTTTGAGCCAACTTTGGAAGGGTGCAAAGTAAGGTATGAAAAATACTTGAAAGACTTTATCCGTCAAAGAAAAACACGGGATTTTCTGAGGAAAATCTGCTTGTCAATTTTTCAAAATCGTATGATTCGGTTTTGAAACAAAACAGTCAGCAAGAATCGACGTCGTGGTTTGAGTTTCAGCTTACAAACAGAATAGGCAAACAAAGAAATGACAATCATTTGGATTGCCTTGTAATAGACGATGCGAACAAGAGAATATTGTTTATCGAGGTAAAAAGATTTAAAAGTGAATCAAAAATCAGCGAAATAGGAAAGGATGCATATAGGATAATCAATGTTTTTGACGATAGAAAAGATGAGTTCTTTGATCGCATAGTTGATTATGACGATTATAAATTTTATGGCGTTTTATTGTCGGATGTCTGGTTGCGCGGGAATGATAATTTTTATACCAGAATTTTCAAATCATATGAGGAATCTTCGCTTTTTTCAAATGACTCGTTTTTTAAAGAAAAGTTATTTGCCGATGATAAAATACCGCGAGATAAAGTAATATCGAGAATGGAGAACGGCGGGCTTAAGTATTTCATGCGCCATGTAAATATGAAGCAAAAGACGAGTGGAAAGTTGTATTTATTAATGGCTGTATTTGAGTTGAAATAAATAGGTAATATCCCGACAACGGTACATAAAGTATGATATACTCCTTTTGTAGTCTGAAAAAGGCTGCAAAAGGAGTATTTTATTATGATAGTTACGGCAATTCAAAAGGGTAATTCGGTGTACGTTTACGGCGAAAGAAACAGGCTTTTATTCACTCAAAGCGGAGAGCTTCACGGGTATACGGGTAGTTCGGTTTCGATTAAAAAAGGAAATATGATTTATAGTTATAACGAGCGCGGTTCGCTTATATCTACGCACAGTGCGAGATAACGTGTCAACGGTAAAATTAAGCAAGAAATTGTGCTATGTTTTGCGGCATAACCCTGCAAGTATCGGCTTATCTCTTGACGAAAACGGGTATGCCTGTATTTGCGAATTGCTGCTTAAACTCGATGAGAGCGGAGTAAATGTCGATAAAGCAACGCTGATAAAAATCGTAGAGTCCGATAAGAAAGGAAGGTTTTCTTTTAATGCCGACAAAACTAAAATCCGCGCGAATTACGGACATTCTTTTGTGGTGGATTTGGATTTGAAACCGTTATGTCCGCCGTCTGTTTTATATCACGGCACGGCAGAACGGAATATCGAAAGTATTTTGAATGGCGGACTTGATAAATCAAAACGAAATTACGTTCATTTGACTGAAGATATTTCCGTGGCGACAAAGATCGGGAAAAGATACGGAAAGCCCGTTGTGTTTAAAATCGATTCCGCCAGGATGTACAGCGACGGGTTCGCTTTTTGCAAGTCGGGTGCGGTGTGGCTTACGGATAACGTTCCGAAAGAGTATTTAAGTTTGGTTGAAAGTATATTTTGTTTTTAAATTGATAAAACCCG
>USKH01000231.1 GCA_900555125.1 uncultured Clostridium sp. | reverse complement strand
ACTCGTTTACAAGTATTTCATGAGTTTGAATAAATTTTTCATACGTATTTTTATTGTCCGCAACAACAAGCGTACCATAAAGTTCGGCAGTGTAAACATCGTCTACGCAAGAATAGGTTTTATATTCGGCTTTTTCGTCGCTTTCGTACATGGAAAGGCTCAAATTATAAGCATTCGCAACAATATCGCTGACGTATAAATCTTCTGGACTGCACGCACGAAGTATCCCTTTTATGTCTTTTCCACCGAAAGAATTGCGTTGCAATTCAATCACAAGTTCTTTACTTTTTGCAGACATAAGCTGATACGATAATTCGGCATAATTGAATGCAAACACCTGAAGTGCGTCGTCAACATTGATAGAAACGTGCGCCGCATTGTTTTTACATGGAGAAACGACCGTTTTTTCCGATTTAATTTTAAACGTGGGCTTAGGATTACTGTTTCCGGTAGGTTCCAGCATCGATAAAGACTCCACAAAATCGTAATTCAAGTCTTTAAGTTCTATCTCATCGTCGTATAAAAACGTGGGCAAAAACAACTTAGCGTCATATCCGGAGAGAACATCTTTAATTCGCAACTTAAACGCTTCGACTTTATCGGGCGATATCGAAAATCCGGCAGCCTGACTATGTCCGCCGAATTCAATCAGCAGATCCGAACATGCGGACAGCACTTCGAATATATTGATGCCCTCTACGCTTCGACAAGTCCCTTTATAAGAGCCGTCGCCCGATTTTGCCAGGACAAACGTCGGACGCATAAAATCGCCGCAAAGTTTAGCTGCAAGAATACCCGTTATGCCCTTTTCCCACGAAGAATTGCACAAAATTATAGCGCGGGTGTTTACAATATCCTCATAGTGCAAATCGACAAGCGCTTCCGCATACATTTCATTGCACATTTCTTTACGTCTGTCGTTTTCGGCTTCAAGTTCGGAAATAATCTCGGCAACACGAGTTCTGTTTTCCGTAGTTAAAAGTTCAAACGCACGATAAGCGTCGCCCATTCTACCCGCAGCGTTAATACGAGGAGAAATCTTAAACGCAACGTCGGATGCCGTCGGTTTAATCAGATTGTTACTTGAAAACAATGCTTTAAGACCGATGTTTTCAGTTGAAGGAATACGAGAAAGTCCCAACTGTACTATAAGTCGATTTTCATCTAACAGCGGAACAAGGTCGGCAATAGTTGCAACCGAACATAAGTCCAGATACTTTTCCATAACCTCAAATCCCGAAAGAGCCTGAACCAGCTTTAATACAACGCCGGCTCCGCACAGTCCTTTGAAAGGATACTCGCAACCGTTCTGCTTTGGATTTATAACCACACAATCGGGCGTTTTTTCGCCCGGTTCATGATGGTCCGTTACAATAATATCAACGCCAAGGTCTTTTACAAACTCAACCTCGTCATAACATGAAATTCCGCAATCGCACGTAATAATAAGATCAGGTATAACTTCTTCTATTATCTTTTCGAGTGTATCGTTATTTAATCCGTATCCGTCGCCTATTCTGTTGGGCGTATGCGAAAAAACCTCTACTCCGCGCGATTTCAGATACAACGACAAAATTGCATTTGAGCAAATTCCGTCGGCGTCATAATCACCGTAGACAACTATTTTTTCGTTATTTTCAATTGCGCTGTCGATTCTGTCAACAGCTTCTCTCATCCCTTTCATTAAAAACGGATCGTGAAAGTTGCCGACATCGGGCAAAAGAAAGTCACGAACGTCCTTTTCTGTTTTCATGCCGCGCAAAAAAAGCAGTTCGATCAGCTTTTGATTTACGCCGAGCGTACCCGATATAGCTTTTATAGACTGTGCGTCGACAGAAATATCGTTTCTTTTTTCAAGTATGACGTTCATGATTTCTCCGTTAAATTGGAAAAATAAGCCTTCGCTTGAAGGCTTATTTTATTTTACATTTTGTACAAAACTACGCTCTGGGAGTATTGTTTTTACGCTTAACGTCAAATCTATCGCCAAGCCAAGCCCAGATAGACGGAGCGATGCACGTAGCGGAATAGAAACCTGCAACCAAACCGAAGATTATGGGAAGCGCAAATATTCTGATATCCGCAACTCCTAAAATTGCAACAAACAGAATCATTACCAACGTGGTTAAAGTAGAGAACAACGTTCTCGCAATCGTATGCGAAATCGAATTGTTGATAATGTCTTCGTTACTTGCGCTCGGCATATTTTTAACGTTTTCACGCACACGGTCGAAAATAATAATCGTGTTGTTGATTGAATAACCGAGAATAGTAATAATTGCGGCAATTATGGTCTGATTTATTTCAATATGGAAAATAAACATACCGCACATCATCATAATCAAGTCGTGGAACAATGCGATGATTGCAGCCAAACCACTGAGAAGCTCAAATCTTATCCAGATATAAATAAGCA
>USKH01000230.1 GCA_900555125.1 uncultured Clostridium sp. | reverse complement strand
AACACCGACAATCAATAATCACGGTTAAAAACTTAAGCCGCCGAGGAAATTACCCCGGCGGCTTTCTTTATTTCGTTTGCGGCATATTCTTACTTTGCCTTTTCCTTTATCGGTTTACAACGTAAAGCATGCTCGGAAAGCACGTAAAAAAGATGCGAAAACTACATACAAGTAAAAGTGTGCTCGAAAACGTGTACGAAAAATATGCATAGAACAAAAGACACGGAAAAAGCTCCGGGCAAAGGTTAACGAAAAAGCATACTCGGAAAATACGCTATTCACAAAAAATAAATTTTCGCAGGTTTTGCCGTAGTTTTATATACCCGCCTGATTTTTTGCCTTTAAAAAACAGCCGCTCACACTTTTGCAGAGAAACGACTGTTTTTTGATATTCGATATTTTTTTCCTGCTACTTTTACCTGTTGCCGTATATTTTTACAAGCTGACCGGTTTTTTCGCATTCGGCAACTTTCAGAATTTCGCATGCGACTTCTTCGGGAGTCAGAATACGCTTTTGTCGCATGCTTTTAAGGGCAGCCTGCTGTTCTTCATGCGAAAAACGCGCGTTCATATCGGTTTGAACGTAACCCGGCAAAACGCAGTTCACCCTGACTCCGCTGGGTTTAAGCTCCTTTGCGAGTGACTTCGTATACCCTATAATTGCCGATTTGGAAGCCGAATAGAGCGACTCGGTTGCAGCGCCTCTTGCGCCCCACACGGACGAGAGATTTACTATACTGCCCGTTTGCCGATCTATCATATCGCGGGCAAACAAGCGGCAAATTCCGAACACCGAGCCGAAATTGGCGTTCATGACTGCATTGTAGTTGTCGTAGTCGTCGAAAGTTGCCAGGTTGTAATGACACACGCCGGCATTGTTTATCACGGTGTCCGCAAATCCGAACGTTTCTTTACACTGCTTATATAAATTTTCCACGTCCTGCCGCTTTGTAAGGTCTGCACGGAATGCGCAGCAATTTATTTCGCGGCGTTGAAGCTCGCCAACCATTTCATACGCCGCCGCTTCAGACGAATTATAGGCGATTATAACGTTATATCCGGCGTTTGCAAACGCAAAAGCAGTTGCCTTTCCTATTCCTTTTGCTCCGCCTGTTACAAGTACCGTTCTGCCTTTCATAATATTACCTCTTTTATTTTTATCAGCCGTAATTATCGGGAAGATCGTTTTCAAACAACACGGCTTTCCCTCCTTTGATTTTCGTATAACGCTCCATTGCTTCCGCGCGGGATTTGACCATAACCGCGCTGCGTTTGGGCAGTCCGGCTTCGATTGCGCCCCTTATAAGTGCGTCGGCGTTAGCTCCCACGGCAATCAGATAATCGCAGACTTTTCCCGCAATCGCTCCCAAACCGTAGTTGATTTCGTACTGAACCGAGCCGAGTTCGACTACGCCGGGCGTTATTATTACTTTTATGAGATAGTTGAACTGCCCCAATACGCCCACCGCAGATTTAAAGCCCTCTTCGTTGCTGCTGAACGAATCGTCTATTATCACGTCGCTTCCATTATACAACATCTGCAGGCGATGCGCAACCGGTTGAAGGCTGCTTATCGCACTTTTTATATCGTAAAGCGGTACTTTAAGACTGAGCGACACTGCGGCGCACAGACAAATCATCGAAGGGATATGCGATCCTGCCAGCGCAGTCGTAACGGAAATTTTTTCACCATTCGCAATAAGATCGAATTTTGTTTCTCCGGGCGAAAAAACCGCATTGTCCCATCGCACCGAACCAAGTTTTCCGCACAGCGTTTTGTTTCCGCGAAATCCGTCGTACATGGCTTTTACAAGCTCGTTGTCGCCGTTAAAAAACGCTTTGCCGCTATCCGGCATATTGTCAATGAGTTCGCGTTTGGCAAGCATTACGTTTTCGCGGCTACCGAACGTTTCGAGGTGTTGAGTTCCGACGGCGGTAATCACTGCAATATCGGGTTTGACCATTTTTGCGAGAAATTCAATATCTCCGCGCCTTCTTGCGCCCATTTCCGCTATAAAAATCCTGTCGCACGCCATCAGATTGTTGTTTATCGCGACGCTCAGCCCTGCGGGCGTATTGTAGCTTAGCGGACTTACGCACACGCGATATTTCTTTGCAAGCATTGCCGCAAGAATATTTTTTGCGGTCGTTTTGCCGTAACTTCCGGTTATCGCTATTTTAATCGGATTTATCGCGGCAAGCTTTTGTTTTGCTTTCTTTATATACGAATCGGAAACGGCTTTTTCCAGTGCTTCATATAGTTCCGAGAGGAGGAAGGGCTTTTCGATATAATTCAGGGCCTTGAGCTCGATGGCGGCCTTTAGATATGCCGTATCAGAGTACCCGCTCATAAAAACGATCTGGCAGGATGGCAGATTCTCTCGAATATGCTTGGAGAGGGCAATGCCATCCGCATGGGGCATCCGAACGTCTGTGAGCAGAATGTC
>USKH01000229.1 GCA_900555125.1 uncultured Clostridium sp. | reverse complement strand
AGGTTCACCGTGCCGAGCTTGTCGCAATTCTGAAAAATGCCGAAGACAATTTCCCATTCCTGAAAGAGGAGCAGGACGGTTTTACTGTTGCTCAAAAAATTATAAAACTGCTTGAGTTCCGCATTCCATATTATGTCGGTCCGCTTTCTTCCGCTCACGAAAGCAAAAATCCGAAAAAAGGCTTTTATTGGGCGGTAAAAAATCCGGGCTTCGAAAGGACAAAAATCACGCCCTGGAATTTCGACAAAATAATCGATCGCGACGCGTCGGAAGACAAATTTATTAGTCGCATGACAAACAAATGCACGTATTTGCTGGGTGAAGACGTTTTGCCCAAGTCGTCGCTGTTGTACAGCGAATTTACTTTCCGCAACGAGCTGAACAATCTTTGCTTTAAGGATAACCGCCTGGCGGAAAAAGAGCGCGAAGAGATTTTCAAGTACGCTACGGAACATAAACGCGTAACGCTTTCCGGCATAGGCAAGCTGCTTGAAGAAAAAAATCTTATCGAGTGCGGAGAGGGCAAGCCGGAGAATTTTTCCGGCACCGACGGAGATTTTCACTCGTCGCTTTCATCTTTAATAACCATAAAAAGAGTGCTTGGCGAAAACTTCGACCGCGATATGGCGGAACAAATTATTTTGTGGGCGACCCTTACGCCCGATAAGGACAGACTTGTCCGCCGCGTTAAAAATCATTATTCGTTGCCCGACGATGTGCTTAAAAAGATAAAAGGGCTTTCTTTCAGCGGCTGGGGCAGATTGTCCGAAAAATTTCTGACCGATATTTGGGCGGCGGACGACGATGGCGTTCGCACGAACATTATCGAAGCAATGAAAAGCACGGGAGCTAATTTGATGGAGCTTCTATCCGCAAAATACGGCTTTTCGGACGCTATAAAAGAGTTCAACGCCGACCTTAATCCGTCGCCGAATGTGGAATATTCGGACGTGGACGAGCTTTACTGCTCGCCGTCGGTCAAGCGCGCGATATGGCGAACTATCTGCCTTGTGCGAGAAATCGAAAAAATCAACGGCTGCCCGCCCAAGCGTATTTTCGTCGAAATGGCGCGAGGCGCAACCAAAGAACAAAAAGGTAAGCGCACAACGTCCCGAAAAGAACAGATCAAGGCTCTTTTTAAGGATATTCACGACAACGAGCGCGACTGGGCGCGGAAATTGAATCTCAGCCGGACAACCTGTTTTCAAGCGATAAAATGTTTATGTACTATATGCAAATGGGCAAATGTGCATATTCGGGTGAAAATATTCCGCTTACCGATGTGTTTAACACCAATCTCTACGACATAGACCACATATATCCGCAATCCAAAATAAAGGACGACAGCCTGGATAACCGCGTTTTGTGTAAAAAGGAGTATAATCAGCATATAAAAAAGGACGTTTACCCCGTTTCCAAAGAAATTCGCAACAAAATGCGCGATATCTGGGCGGTGTGGCTGGACAAAAAGCTTATTTCCAAGGAAAAATATAAACGCCTTACTCGTTCGACGCCGCTAACGGAAGCAGAGTTAAGCGATTTCATCGACCGCCAGCTTGTCGAAACCAGGCAAAGTACGAAAGCCGTGGCAACGCTGCTCAAACGCATGTACCCGGATAGCGAAATCGTGTATTCCAAAGCCGGAAACGTCGCAGATTTCAAAGAAAAAGTCAATAACGACTACAAAAAACACGATAAACCGGAGCTTTCGATAGTCAAGATCCGCGAACTTAACGATTTGCACCACGCAAAGGACGCTTATTTCAATATCGTGGTTGGCAATGTGTTCAATACCAAATTCAACCATAATGCCGCAGTTTTTTTACGGAATAACGGTACGGGCAATTATGATTTAAAACGCCTTTATGATTTTGATATCACAAATGCCTGGAAAGCGGGAGACGAAAACAGAATACGTTCTGTTGCCGAGAAAAACACTTGCCGTGTAGTAAGATTTTCCAAAACGGAAAAAGGGCAGTTTTACGACGCTACCATTTATCCCGCAGGAAAAAACGACAAGCTTGCGCCCGTAAAGGGGAAGGCGCCGCTTAATGACACGTCGAAATACGGCGGATACGACAAAGAGACAACAGCCTATTTTATGCTGGTAAAGAGCAGGGACAAAAAGAAAAAGGACAAGACTTTGCTTTCTCTGGAATGCGTGACTGTGCTTGCGGATAAAAATTTCCGCACTGCGGAAGATAAGTTGAAGTATTGCGAAAAAGAGTTGGGACTCAAAGAGCCTGAAATACTCATAGAAAAAATAAAATTGAACACATTATTCAAAATTAACGGCTCTTACGCCTGGATTCGCGGAAGAACAAACGACAGATTGGTACTTTGCAATGCCAATCAGCTTTGGCTGGACAACGGGAGCGCAAAGGAGCTCAAAAAAATCTCAAATCATTTAAAATACAATAAAGATTTACCCGTCGGAGAAGAAGAATTC
>USKH01000228.1 GCA_900555125.1 uncultured Clostridium sp. | reverse complement strand
CAGAATAGTTAAATTGAAATACAACGGACCGGCAATCGAAAAAATCGGCATATTCGGCACTTTGGAAGGTTCCGTCAACGGATTGACAATCAGCAGTTCGGAAATAACCGTAACCGGCAGCGTAAACCTTTCCAATACGATTAACATCGGAACTATTGCGGCAATCAACGCTCAGGCAAATATAAACGGTTGTAAGGTAGGCGCGTCTAAAACCTATGCGCCCATCATCGTAAATTCCAATACCATGGCAAACGTTGGCGGATTGTGCGGAACAAACACCGGAATGATCAACAGTTGCACCGTCACCGCTTTCACTTGTATATGCACCGGAAACGTGGGCGGCATGGTTGGCGTCAATCAAGGAACAATTTCAGGCAGTATAGACGCCGACACTAATGAATACAGCAATACGGTCAACGGCGTAGAGCTGCATATCTATTCGGGAAACGTAGGCGGTGTGGCAGGCATCAATCAAGATAGTATAGCCAAAACAAAGGTAAGCGGCTCCAACATCAGTTGCTACAACGGCTTCCCGACCACTTCGGCAAGTTATTATCCCTCCTCTCATTACGGCAGAGCAGGCGGCATTGCAGGATTTTGCGAAAGAATTGAAAACACTAGTTGTGAAATCAGCACATGCGAATTGTCCAGCGTTACCGTTTCCAGCGCAAACGACAGCGTAGACTCCTCGCACGGCGGCAGAAGCTTTGCACCCGAATTAGGATACGTGTGCGGCAGAGGCTACGAGAGCGACATAACCGGTTGCAAGTACAACGTTTCCTGCAAAGTGACCGGCAACAACCTGCACACCGAAACGTGGGGATTCTGGCCCTGGGAAAAAGGCTCGTGGAATCAGGCACAATATGTAGGTTCCCGCCTTGTAGGACACGCTTTGTAAACATATAATATATATCGGGTGTATTCATATCTCGGAAATAAAGGCTGCGGATTTACGCAACCTTTATTTCGGTTTTTGCAATCAGACAAACGTTATTATAATTTTTTTAAAAAACAAACAAAAAACTATTGACAAAAACAAAAAAAACAAATATAATATAAATATAAAAATATACCATGAACCTATTTATATTTTTAAGGAGTGTATTGAACAATGAAAAAAACACTGGTAAGCTTATTGCTTGTGGTCGCGTGTATTTTCACGGCGTTCTCGTTTACGGCATGCGAAAATAAACCGACCGACGACGCCGACGCAAACCTCGAGCAAATGAAACAACAAAAAATCGAATTGATTGACAAGACGATAGCCCATTCGCAGGAGCGCTATGACCGCTATCTTGCCCGCTATGCAAAGAACTACCTTGAAAGAGCAAAAAGCGAAATCCAAAATACAAAAAGCGAAGAAGAGTTAAATACTTACTATAATGATGAAGTGCGTTCGTGGTATAGTGCTTTATTCAGCCACTATAAATCCGACTTCGGCATAAACCAATGGTCAACCGTTTGTACAATCACCACCACGGGCGAATACGGCGATGAAAATTACGTTATTACTCACAACGTAAGACCCTCTCCCTTATCCTACATATATCATCCGATCACGTTAACTTCTTCCGGCAACGATATGACCATGGATCTGAAAGTGGTTGGCACCGGCATCTATCTCAGCGGAAACCCCGATAAAGCCCCAATACTTTCCGGCGTTACGGAAACCAACGTTATATACCGAGGTGAAAGAGTAAACCCGTACGTTGAAATAGTAGTAAAAAAAGGCGAAGCGGTGGTTGGATATACCCTTATCAACATATGCGGAGACAACAACCTTATCGAAGAATCGCAAACGCTGATTAAAAAAGACAGTAACTCTATCACTGCCGACCAAGCTTTCGGCATAATGGACGACATAATAGCAGGCAAAGCTTCGCAAACCGAAGTAAAAACCAAAGGCAACAACACAAGCTATTCCATGGAACACGAATATGCGTATCCCGGACTCGTAGGACTGCAAATCGACGTCGTAAGAAACGGAAACAGTACCGCTCAAAGCCAACTTAAATTTATTGCAAAGGAAAAGCCTCATGTAGTAGAACCCGTATGTGATTTCACATTCTGCGCAGTAGGAACTACTACATCACATATGCAGGGCTCGGTGCAATATGAAAAGGAACACAAATTCAAACTCGGTGACAGCATTTGCGTCGATTACACCAACGAGAACGACGGATATATCAAAGTCTTTATCGAACAGTACGGCTTTGTAAGCGGAATGGTAATTCTTGCCGTCAATCACGATAAGAACGGATTGGCTCGTTTCGATTTCGTACACGCGCTGAATTTCTGGTATAAAAACAGATATTACTTCAACGAAAAAGAATTTACCCTTCCCGACGAATTTATGGCGTCCTCCTTTGCCGACTACTTCATCGATGAGTACGAAAAGGCAATCGCACCCAAAACTTACGAAGAATAAAACACTAAAGACCTGAAATTT
>USKH01000227.1 GCA_900555125.1 uncultured Clostridium sp. | reverse complement strand
ATATTTTTTATATAATCTCGAAACGTAATTCGGATCTGAAAAACCCAGTTGATACGCCGCTTCTTTTATCGTTATTCCTTTTGTTGCGTTCAGTTCCTTGATTTTATATAGTTTCGCATAATTCGTATATTCGATTAAGGTCTGATTGGTTGCCGATTTGAATACTCTGCTTAAAAATCCCGGACTGATGCCGAGTTCCGCGGCAATGTCGCTTATTGTTACTTGTTTTGTAATGTTGTTCAATATATATATCTTCGCTTTTTTTGCATATCTGTCATAACCGAAATTTCTCTCGTTTCTTTCGACTATTTTTTTGCAGATACTGTTTATTTCGTTTAAAAGGTCGAATATAAGGCTGTTTATTTTCATCGAAGTATATGAATGAAACGAATAATCTTTTTCAACTTGCAGATTCATATTGTATTCTTCGATTATTTTTGTAAAAAGCGGTTTGACGTTCGGCATAGCGATAATTTCGTTGCTCGGAAGGAAGATTTTCGGTTCTTTGTCCGAATATTCGAAGTCGATTGAAAACCCTATCGTAAGATGTTTCTGGTATTTATCGGTAAAAAGATTTTTCTTATTCGGATATAAATACGCCATAAGAGTATCTTCTTTCATAACAATTGTTTCTTGTTCGTCGGACAGCGTCAGGCTGCCTTCTTCGAGGTACGTCAGTTCTATAAATTGTTGTCTTGTCCTCAATTGTGTGATATACGAATGTGAAGAATATTCGTGTGCGTATTGTAAAACCGGCAGAGATGTTAAATTAATCGAATACATTGATTTTACCTCCTGAATCTTCAAAATTTTATCAAATTTAATTTTATTATAACAATTATTTCCTAAATAGTCAATATTTAACGAAAGTTTGTGGAAAAATCATTGCCGATGAGGCTGTTGATTGTTTTCAGGTCAGAATTGTCCAGAAATAACAGTATTGTGCATTGCTTTTAAGCGGAAGCGATGATAAAATAAAGAAAAACACTGCGGAGGTGGCTATGAAAAAAACGTTAAGCATACTTTTTGTTTTTGTTTTTTTGGCGGTTATATGTTCATGTTTGCCGAAAAACAACGGAAGCGATGCGGGCGAATCGCCAGAAAGCATTACCTATAATGGGGTTGTGCCTGAGTATTTTTCCGACGATGAATTTTATATAGGAATGTGGGTCGGCCCTCCGACGGAATTTGTGGAATACGATGAAGACAAGAAGCCTGTTTCGACGAGGGCGGTGACCGACGAAGACTATGAGCGGCATTATAAACTCATTAAAGAGGCGGGATTCGGTTACGTCGACTGCGGACTCGGACAAACATCTGAATCTTATTATATAAAAATGTTGCCGTTTGCGGAAAAATACGGTTTGAAACAATATGTTTACGACGGCACGGTTAACAGATTGCTGTCCGACGCCGAGGCGGAAGACGAGATTCTCGTGCGCGACGTAAAAAAAGCGTTGGCTAAATATACTAAATATTCTTCTTTTGCCGGGCTCAGAATCAAAGACGAACCGTCATACAACGAGATAGCCGCTTTCGGCAGAGGAAGTAAAATTTTTAAGCAGGCTTGTCCCGGCGCGTATTACTATATAAATCTTTTCCCGACTTACGCTTCGCCGTCGCTTATAAACAACGACTATGTTTCCTATATAAAAAAGTACGTCGAAGAAATCGACTCGCCGTTTATTTCGTATGACTTTTATGCAATGAAGGGGAACGGGAAAGTCAATACCGTGGCGGATTCGTTTTTATATAATATGCTCGAAGTGCGGAATGCGGCAAAAAATAAAGAAATGTGGACGTTTTTGCAAGCGATAAAATACGGTTCGAGAAATCGCGCGTTGACTTCCGTTGCCGACGCGACTTTTCAGGCTTATAGTTTTCTCGCGTTCGGAGGAAAGGGTATTCAATGGTTCTGTTATTTTTCTCCGCCGCCGCACACGGAATCCTTCGGCGAGGGATGTATCGGTTGGAACGGCGAGCCGACGGCGGTTTACGACTATGTAAAAACGGCCAACCTCGAACTCAGAGATTTGCAGAGCGTATATTTCAATTTCGAATGGAAAGGATTCATGCTTAACGGCGAAAATGAAAATTTCGGACTCGTGAAAGGCAGAAGCGGGTATATCGCGGAACATCCGGGGATTAAGAGTTTCGATGCGGAAAAAGATACCTTGACGGGTGTTTTTAAAGACGCAGACGGAAGAGACGGATTTATGATTGTAAACTTCACAGAACCGTCGGGCGGATTATCCGATAAGGTTTCCGTAACGTTTAACGGCGCAACGGGCGCTTTGGTGTATAAACACGGAAAACCCGAAGTCGTCGGGCTTAAAAACGGAAAACTCGATATAGAGTTGGGTGCGGGCGAAGGTTATTTCGTTATTCCTCTCGCTTAAAATCCCGAATCGACAGACAAAAATAAGTAGGGATTCCATTCGTCATAACTAATTACCG
>USKH01000226.1 GCA_900555125.1 uncultured Clostridium sp. | reverse complement strand
GATCTTATTCCCGAAGCTTCGACGGTGAGAACCTTGTCCACTTTCCCGCCGGCGAAATGAGCGGCAACCTCGTCCGCCATTGCAGACAGAAGTTTTACGTCCATGTTCTGATTTACAAATCCGCCGACGCTTAAAACGCCGCCTTCGTAAACCTTACCTCTTTGTGCTATTTGCTGTTCAAGTAGCTTCATAGTGCCTCGCTTTTTCCGTTAAAAACAAAAAAACGGAAAAATTTCCGTTTGCCAATATCTCCGTCACCTTTCGCACAATGTCAAAAACAATGCTCGAAAAGCAAGAAAACAACCAATAGTCGCTCCTGTGGCGGTGCGGTAGAGACGTTCGTGCCGTTTATACGAACCTATATTGGCAAATTCAATTTACACCTTGAGTATAGCAAATCGAAAAATTAAAGTCAAGCGTTTGAACGGGCGTTTGGGCGAATTTTGTCAAAAAAGCGAAAATTTTTTGTTTTGCCGAATTTTACTCATACCGGACAGCCGATACGCCGCACATCAATCGTTCCCCAAAAAAAAGAACAACCCGCTCGTTTTGAAATGTACCGAAAAACAAACGCTTTTTGCGATACGCTTCTGTTTGCAGGTTGCCCTTTTACTTATATTATTATTCGCGACTTGCGCAAACAACATTTATGCGCTTATCAATATTTTACGCTGGAAAGAATTTCGCTGTACGTCGGGAAGGGCCATTTTTCGCTTGCGGTGACTTCTTCGAGTTCGTCGCAGTATTCGCGCAGTTTTCTCATATCGGCGAGAATTACGTCCTTGTGGAACACGGCGCACTCGTACTCGTTTGCAAACTTTTCGGTTTTCGCAAGGTCGAGAGAAAGCGTTTCGGTTGCGGCACCGGCTGCGTTGCACAGCGAAGAAAGCTTTACGGCAAGTTTTTTCTCTTCGTCCGGGCAAAGCTCGGGGCATACTGCTTTCATGCTTTCTTTAAGCGACAGTTCTTTCAGGACTTCTTTCTGATACCCGATGACGGCGGGCAGAATCTGACGCTTTGCGATTTGCAGCATGGTGCGGGCTTCGATATCCACGATTTTGACGTAGCGTTCGGTTAATATTTCGTAGCGACTGCGCATTTCGGTTTCGGTCATGACGCCGTGAGACGCAAACAGTTCGATATTTTTGGGTTCGATGTAAGCGGGAATGGCGTCTACGGTAGTGGGCATGTTGCACAGCCCTCTCTTTTCCGCTTCTTTTTTCCATTCCTCCGAATAGTTGTTGCCGTTGAAAATAATTCTGCCGTGCTTTACGAAAATTTCTTTAAGCACCTTTTCGAGGTTTTCCGCTCCTACCTCTTCCAGTTTATCGGCTATTTTTCTCAGCTCTTCGGCGACGGCGGTGTTGAGAACGATGTTTGCTCCCGCAACCGACATATCCGAACCTACCATACGAAATTCGAATTTATTGCCTGTAAAAGCAAACGGAGAAGTACGGTTTCTGTCGGTGTCGTCCCTGGTATAGGCTATGGCTCCGTTTACGACCGAAGCACTTGCAGGCTTTTCGACGTACGGCTTGCCGCTTATTACCGCTTCTATAACGTCCTGCATAACGCTGCCGACGAACATGGAAAGCACTGCGGGCGGAGCTTCGTTGCCGCCAAGACGATTGTCGTTGCCCGGCGTGGCTACCGACGCGCGCAGCATGTCCTGATAGTCGTCCACCGCTGCGACAACCGCTGCAAAAAAGGTGAGAAACTTCTTGTTTTCGCGCGGGTGTTTGCCGGGCTTTAACAGATTTTCGCCTTTATCGGTGGCAACCGACCAGTTGTTATGCTTTCCGCTGCCGTTTATTCCGGCAAAAGGCTTTTCGTTAAGCAGACAAACCATGCCGTGCTTATCGGCAACCGATTTCATAACTGACATGGTAATCTGATTCTGATCGGTGGCGAGGTTTGCGGTGGTAAACACGTTTGCGAGTTCGTGCTGAGCGGGCGCCACCTCGTTGTGTTTGGTTTTTGCGTATACGCCCAACTTCCACAGCTGTTCGTCGAGATCGTTCATATAATCCCATACTCTTGCTTTGATCTTGCCGAAGTAATGGTCGTCAAGCTCCTGTCCTTTGGGCGGCTTTGCTCCGAAAAGCGTTCTGCCGCACGTTTCGAGATCGAGACGGCGTTCGTATTCTTTTTTATCTATAAGGAAGTATTCCTGCTCTACTCCCACGTTGGTTTCGACTTTGTTAACCTGGTCGTCGCCAAGAAGACGCAGCACTCTCACCGCATTGTCGCTGAGCGTTTTTGCGCTGCGAAGAAGAGGAGCTTTCTTGTCCAGCGATTCTCCGCCGTACGAGCAGAACACCGTGGGAATATACAGAGAATTGCCCATGACGAACGCATTTGAGCCGGGGTCATAAGCCGTGTAGCCGCGCGCTTCGAAAGTAGCGCGCAGTCCTCCCGTGGGGAAGCTGGACGCGTCGGGTTCGCCTTTAATCAGGTTTTTGCCCGAAAAACGCTCTATACC
>USKH01000225.1 GCA_900555125.1 uncultured Clostridium sp. | reverse complement strand
CATTTGCATATTGCGCGTCGCTTGAAAAAGTCACGCTTAACGAAGGATTGGAAACTATCGGCGAGCTTGCTTTTTCTTACGGCAGTTCGCTTAAAGAAATAACCATTCCCGATACGGTTAAAACGATAGGAAACTACGCTTTCACCGTGTCCAAAGTACTTGAAAAGGTTAATGTCGGAGCAGGCGTAGAAACAATTAAAGAATATGCGTTTTCCCGTTCTTCGGAATTGAAAAGCGTAAACTTTGCTTCTCAGGCGTCGCTTAAAAAGCTGGAAACGAATGCGTTCAGCTATTGCACAAAGCTTACCGGAGTAATTCTTCCCGACGGGACAGAAGATATCGGCGAGGCGTGCTTCTACGGCGACAGCGAAATAAAAGAAATAACCATTCCCGATTCGGTAAACCATGTCGGATTCGGCGCGTTTGACCTTACCGGACTTTACGAGGCTTCGGGCGAATACGTATATGCCGACAGATGGCTGGTGGCATATAAATCGGAAACGCGCGATGTTGTGTCGCTTGGCAAGGATCAGATAAAAGAAGGCACGTATGCAATTGCCGACTCGGTATTTACCAAGTGTCAGCGTCTTTCGGACGTCACGCTCCCGTCGTCAGTCGAAATAGTGGGAAGAATGGCGTTCATCGAATGTCCGCTTCTTTACAAAGTAATAATGCCGAAAGTAAAAGTAATTTCTTACGGAGCGTTTGCAAGCTGTCCTATTTTGACCACTGTCGACTTCGGCAACGTGCTTACAACGATAGAAGGCTATGCTTTTATGGGCTGTTCCACTTTCGATAACAATAAGTACAGCCCCGAAGATACCCTTCCCGATTCGGTAAGAAAAATCGGCGCGCTTGCGTTTTACAATACTCAGCTGTGGAATACCGCTACAAACGGCGTCGTGTTCTGCGGAAAGTGGGCGGTAGGAACGACGACGTTCGGCAAAAAAGACAAGTCGGACAACTGGGAGTCTATAAGCACTGCAAACCTTACAATAGACGAAAAAGGTAAAGATAAAATCACCTGCGTCGGAATAGCCGATTACGCGTTTATCGTTCAGCATGCGATGACCACTATTTCCGCAACCGAAAACGTTCGCTATATCGGGAAAGGCGCGTTTTACGCATGCCAGTCGCTCACAGGCATAGCGCTCAGCGACGACCTGCGCGATATCCCCGACTACGCTTTTATGGGCTGTCAGTCAATGATAAAAATAACTTTACCGTCGAGATTGCGCTCGATAGGTAAGTCGGCGTTCTACGCTTGCGCCAGACTGAAAGAAGTGGACATCCCCGATTCCACTACCTCGATAGGAACAAACGCTTTCAATTCCTGCATCAATCTGTTTAACGTAAAATTCGGCGAAGGTATTACCGAAATACCCGATTTTGCTTTCTTCGGCAGCGGTTTGGTCGGAATAACAATTCCCGAAAACATCACGGTTATCGGCAGAAAAGCTTTCGGAAAAAGCTCACTGCTTAAAAACGTAATAATCGAAGGCAACGTTACCGAAATAGGTTATGCGGCATTCTACAAAACCCGTCTTACCTCGATAAAACTGCCCGATTCGCTCGAAAGAATAGAAAACAGCACTTTCTACGGAGCTACCGCGCTCAGCAAAGTGGACTTCGGCAAAGGAGTAAAGGAAATAGGCGACTATGCGTTCTACGGCACGGGATTCCGTAATATAGCAATTCCCGAAAACGTCGAAACGATAGGCAGTTATGCTTTTGCAAAAACCAATGCCCGCTCGATTACGCTCAGAAGTTCGCTTAAAAATATTGCCGAAAACGTATTCTATAGTGCAAACCAGGCGGTTGTTTACGCTGAGTCCGAAGAGGCTTTGGCAGGCTGGCAGCAAGGCTGGAACTCGTCCTTCCTTCCAGTTATATATGGAAGCACTATTTCGCCCGAGGGCTATGTCGAAAGCTTCACCGTTTCCAAAAAGAATACGGAAAACATATATAAAGTAGTAAAAGTAACCGATGATGACGGCGAACATTACGAATATACTACAGTCAAGATCACATTGCCCGGAAGATACGGTCTTATGTGTGCCGGTTTTGCAACCACTGCCGGTGCCACCGAAGCCGAATACACCGACGGCGACGTGTTCGGTCTTCCCGACGGAACAGTTCTGTACACCGTGTGGAGAGAAGCCGACGAAAGCGATAACCCGCTCGACAAATTTATCGACGACATATTCAAAAATCTCGACAACGAACAAAACGACGCCGACAGTCAAACGGCGAAAATGTTGCTGTCCGGCAGATTCGGAGAATATTTAATCAAGTAATCAACTTTACAGGAGAAAGATATGAACAAATTCAAAAAAATTCTTTTGACTACGGTGTTTGCCGTAACAGCACTGTCGGTAACTTCGCTTACCGCATGCGATAACGGCAAAGACACGAAGAAGTTTGCGCTCTCGTTTGAAACCAACGGAGCCGCTTCTATAGCTCAGGAAAATAAAGAGGAGGGAAGCA
>USKH01000224.1 GCA_900555125.1 uncultured Clostridium sp. | reverse complement strand
TGATTATTGTCGGCGGCGCATATGTAATCGGCGGCGTTTTTAGCCGCTTCGCACGCATTTTTAACCGCGCAACCCAATCCCGCCGCCTTTATCATACCGACGTCGTTTAAATGATCGCCTGCGGCAATAGTATTTTCAAGCGGTATCCCGTAATACTCGGCTATACGCTTTATTCCGTTTTGCTTTCCCCCGGACAACGGAACGGCTTCTATATATGTATCGCTGCTGGTTACGAATTGAACCCCGGGAAAATTTTTCGCTTTTAAGCTTTCGAGAGCGGTTTTCTGAATTTTCTCGTCGGGCACTACCATCATTATTTTCAGACATTCGAACTTTTCTTTTTCGATAAAGTCGGCAAGATCTCCGACAACTTTGTCCGTTATATCACAGATGCGTATATATTCGTCGGTAATAGGAGTTCGTTTTTCGATTATTACGTGATCCGCATCGTAAGTGTGAACATGAAAGCCGTTTTGCTTGGCAAATTTTACTATTTCGTAAGAAGTTTGCCAGTTTATTTTGTCTTCGAAAATCACTTTACCGTTTTTATCCACGGCAAGACCGCCGTTGAATCCGCAAACGTAAATATCCTGATTTTCGGTTCCGAGAAGCTTGGCGCGCTTGTCCATGTTGAGAGTCATTCTTCCGGTTAAAATGACAAATTTTCCGCCGCGAGAAAGGTAATCGCGGACTGCCCGGACGTTACCGTCCGATACGGTGAAATCGTCGCCGAGGAGCGTTCCGTCAAAGTCGCTGCAAAAAAGTCGATATTTCATAATTAGTACTCTCCCGTTTTTTCGCTCCTATTATATCACTTTTATGCGGCGTTATCAAGTGAAAAGTCAATCTTTATGATAAAATTCATAAACGGTACGCGCCGTTTTTTTGTCTATTCCCGGCGTAGACTCGAGCGCGGCAAGCGGAGCTTCTCTTATTTCTTTGACGCTTCCGAAGGCTTTTAACAAAGCTTTTCTTCTGGTTTCTCCCACTCCTTCGATTTTTTCCAGTTCGCTGCCGTATCTCTTTGCTCTGAGATTGCGGTGATACGTTATGGCAAATCGGTGCGCTTCGTCACGTATTCTCTGCATAAGACGAAGTGCGTAATCGCTGTGATCAAGCACTATCGGGTCGCTTTCGCCTACGAGAAAAATTTCTTCTTCCCGTTTTGCAAGACCGACCATCGGGATGTCCACGCCTTCCTCGACGAGAATTTCATGAGCGGCGGAAAGCTGTCCTTTACCCCCGTCCACAACAATAAGGTCGGGGCGGTTTTCGGGCGTAAGATGATTAAGTCTTCTTCGTATAGTTTCTGCCATGGAGGCAAAATCGTTTGCGCCTTCCACCGTTTTGATTTTATACCGTCGATATTCGCTTTTTTCCGCCTTTCCGTCAATGAATACAACCTGCGATGAAACTTTATCCACGCCGCTTATGTTTGAAATATCGTAACATTCCATTCTTCTTGCCGACGGAATGCCTATAATCTCGGCAAGACGTTTTGCAGCTCCTGCAGTCATCTCTTGTTCCCGCTTGTTCTTTTCGCGGTTTTTTGTCAGATAGTCAAGAGAATTGGCTTTCGCGGTATCCACCAGTTTTTTGCGCTGGCCTATTTTGGGAAAGGTAAGCTCGGTTTTATCGCTGCCTTCGATTGCCGCAAAACATTGGCGCACGCAATCGCTGTCCAGTTCTTCCGGCAGACAGATTTCGGCGGGCATTTCGACGTTTAAGTAGTACTGCATCACAAACTGAGTAAATTTTTCGGTTAAATCGGCGTCAAGCGGCGGCAAAAAATAGTTTTTGACTCCGATCAGCAGGCTTGCGCGAATTATGGCTACGCTTATTACCGTATCGCCGCCATCGGTCGAATACGAAAATGCGTCGATATCGGTTATCGCGCCGAGATTGGCGATAGTGCGTTCTTTCAGATTTTTCAGCATATTAAGCTGATCGCGGTAAACTATCGCACGTTCGAATCGGTCGGCGGCGGCTGCCTTTTCCATTTTGTCGCGTATTACGTTTGATGCGGTATTATCGTAGCCTTTAAGAAATTTCATTACGTTGTCCACAATAACAGCGTAGTCTTCTTTGGAAATATAGCCCATGCAAGGCGCGCGGCACAGTCCGATGTCATAATTGAGGCAAGGTCGCGCACGTTTTCTGAGCGTTTTGGGACACGTCCGCATGTTGTACGCCGAGCGAATTACGTCCACCACGGCTCCTACGGTTATTCCGTTGAAATACGGTCCGAAATATTTTGCTCCGTCGCGTTTGTATTTACGGGTAACCTCGATTGCGGGATAATCGACCGACGTATCTATTTTAATATACGGGCTGTGTTTATCGTCTTTGAGCAGGATATTATAATAGGGTTTATACTTGTTTATAAGCGTGGCTTCGAGAGTGAGCGCATCCTTTTCGCTTAGCGTTATTATATAGTCGAAATCGGCGATATTGTCCACCATTGCCTGAACTTTGGGCGGCTTTTCCGTGTGTTGAAAGTATTGACGCACTCTGTTTT
>USKH01000223.1 GCA_900555125.1 uncultured Clostridium sp. | reverse complement strand
TTGTTTTCGTTCCCTAGATAATATGCGTTGTCATACTCGTTATAATTAAGAGAATTGCAAAACGAGAACGCGCTATTGCCGATGCTTGTCACGCCTTCGGGGATATTTATGTTTGTGAGGGAACTGCAACTTCTGAACGAGCTGTGTCCGATGCTTGTCACACTTTCGGGAATTTTTATGCTTTTAAGGGAAGTGCAATTAAAGAACGCCATATCTCCTATATCCGTCACGCCTTCGGGGATTGTTATACTTGTCAGGGAAGTGCAATTTGAGAATGCGGAATATCCGATACTTGTTCCGCCGGTAATCACTACGGTTTTAAGATTCGGTTTGGGAATAAAGCTTATAGCCGTTGCGTGTACAGTAGCCGTTTCCACTGCATTGCATTCGGCAAAAGCCGAATCGCCGATTTCTGTGACACTTTCGGGAATTGTTACGCTTTTTAAGGAATTGCAACCGTAAAACGCATTTTCTTCGATACTCGTCACGCTTTCGGGGATTGTTACGCTTTTAAGGGAAGTGCAACCATAGAACGTAGAAAATCCGATACTCGTCACACCTTCGGGGATTGTTATACTTGTCAGGGAAATGCAGTTGGAGAACGTAAAATCTGCGATACTCGTCACACCTTCGGGAATGTTTATGCCGGAAAGAGAAGCGCAACCGTAGAACGTAGAAAATCCGATGCTCGTTACGCTATTGGGGATTGTTATGCTTGTGAGGGAAGCGCAATTTGAGAATGCGTAACTTAGAATAAACTTTGTGTTTTCGTTGACGGCACAACTTGTAACGGAAGTGTTCTTAGCTTTTATCAACGCCAAATAAGGGTTGGTTTCGTTGCCGAGATAATATGCGTTGTCATATTCATTACAATTGAGGGAGGTGCAAGCGGAGAAAGCCAAATCTCCGATAACCGACACGCTTTCGGGGATGTTTATGTTTGAAAGAGAAGCGCAACCGTAGAACGCCCGCTCTCCTATGCTAGTCACGCCGTCGGGGATTGTTATACTTGTCAGGGAAGTGCAGTTGGAGAACGCATAATCTGCGATACTCGTCACGCCGTCGGGAATGTTTATGTCGGAAAGAGAAGTACAACCGGAGAACGCATAATCTCCGATATTCGTCACGCTGTCGGGGAGGGTTATGCTTTTAAGGGACGTATTGACATAGAACGCCTTATCTCCGATTCCGATTACGGGCAGTCCTTGAAATTCAAACGGAATTACAAGATTCGTGTCTTTACAAGTCCCCAAACCCGTAACGCAATAAGCATTTTCATCAGGATTAAATTTAAATCTCAATCCTTTGGGATAGTCAGCCGTTTGGTATCCGCAAACCGTACATAAGCCGCTGTAAAAAGAGTGTTCCGCTTTGTCCTTAACTTCGTCGGTATGCTCGCAGGTGGCGGCGTGCCAATGGTATGTAGCGTCTTTTGACCAAACGGCAGCGTAGTCGTGAGTATGTTTTTCGCAAGCGGTTAAGGAAAAAGCAAGAACTGCTGCCGTCAATACGGTAAGCAAAGCAGATAAAAATTTTTTCATAAAATATCCTCCTTTTTGGTTGCAGTTATCGAGCTTTTGCCGCAACCGCCGAAACAGACGGTTTTTGACTGTTTGACGCAATTATTATACCATGTTTGTCGCAGAGTGCGCAATTTTTTTGTTGTATAATTTTTTTCGTTTTAAGCTTGTCTTTAAGCGCGGTTTCGCTTTTCTGATTGATAAAGTTACTAAATAAAAAAATTAAAATGCGGAATAGAGCAGTTTATTTACAAAACAGAAAAACGGCGCGCTTTACGCGCCGTTTTTAAATCGCCGTGACGGATAAAAGATTGACAAAAAATGTAAATATTTTTAGTTGAAAAACGCAAACTAACGATATGTCGAATATAATGGATTTTTTAAAAAATATTTTCGGAGGCTCGTCGGGAGGGGCAAACAATTTCGACAGGCTTGTCGCCGCCTTTGAGGGGCAGGACGACTTTTTGCAGCGCACGGTAAAATCGGGCGAAAACGAGTTTGTCGTACTGTTTCTCGACTGCATGAGCGACGCCGCCAACGTGGGCAGATTTGTGCTCGAGCCCTTGACCTCCGCCGAAAAAAAGCTGGAAAGCGCGCAGGAGGTTGCCGACAGAGCGGTCAGCAGCATAGGCGCCGAGCTTGTGGACGATTTCGAGACAATGCAGAGCAAGCTGCTCAACGGGCACAGTCTGGTGTTTCTCATGCCGGACAAGAGCCGCTGCGCGTCCTTCGACACGCGCACGAGCGAGGGAAGGAGCATTGCCGAGCCGCCCACGAGCGGCGTTACCAAGGGCCCCCGCGAGGGCTTTGTAGAAAGCTACAAGTCAAATCTGACGCTTTTGAAAAAGCGTCTGAAAACGCCCGATTTCAAGGTGAAAACGGTTGAAGTGGGAAAATATACCGCGACAAGCGTGGCGGTTTGCTATATCGACAGCATTGCCGATATGAAGATTGTAAACGAAATTTACGAAAAAATTTCGCAGATAGACATGGACGGAATC
>USKH01000222.1 GCA_900555125.1 uncultured Clostridium sp. | reverse complement strand
GCGGTTTGAAAGAACAAAAAGAAAAAAGGAGACGAGAATATGGCTAACAAAACAAAACTATTATCGTTGGTTTTCGGAATTACGATGTGCATTGCACTTATGCTCGGCATTGTGTTTGCAAGCCCGACGAATACAGTATATGCGGCAGGAGAAGACGGAACAGCGCCGACAATCGTCAAAACAGGCGGTATTGACGTTGATAGAAAAAACCATATGGGCACTCTCCCTAATGCATTAAAGGGCGTAGAATACAAGGCGAAAGACGGTAGCAACTACAAAATTGAGGCTACTGGAACAGAACCGTTCACTTTTCGTGCGAATAAATCGGGAGAAGGCTATGCCCCATTGCCCGAAGGACTTTCGTTAAACCCGACGACAGGCGAAATCGTAGGTACGCCTACGGGAGATGCAGGTAAATACAATATCAGCGTTACCGTTACAAATAAATACGGTAGTGATAACATCTCTGTGGGGATGTACGTTTATGGCGAAACCTCCAAACCGAAAATCACGACAACGCAAGCAGATATTGCGGTAGGATATAAAAATTCTTTATATTCGCAACGTATATTTTATGAGAGTGGCATAGGCGAACCTTCCGAGGCAAGCATTAAAAACGGTAATTTACCTAAAGGATTAATACTTCGACAAGCAGGTTTTGGTATCTACATAGAGGGAAAACCTACCGAGGAGGGAACTTTTACTTTTACCGTGCGTCTGCAAAACGCCGCAGGATTTGACGAAGAGACATATACCATAACAATCCAAAAAGGATATCAAAGACCTAAAATTATAAACCAAGATGACATAACTAATAAACCTGCGATAAAAGGGAAATATTTTGAATTTCAATTTGAGGCAACCGGAACGAATGCGGCGGATAATCCGTTTTTGTTCTTTACGTATTTGAACCAATTCGAAGAATCAACACCTAATGCGCAAGACGAGTATGAATTAGGAAACGGACTATTCTTAACAAAAGAAGGAAAAGTATATGGCACGCCCTATAGCACTGAGGATATATCCTTTAATGTAGGTGTAAAAACCAAAAATTTATATGGCGACTACGATGACACTGGTTTCGGCACTGGCAATTGTTATGTTCCCGTTTATGAAAACGGACAAATAACTGGGGTTACTATTTCCCCTGAAAACACTTCCGTTCCAAAGGGTGGGCAAAGACAATTTACCGCAACCGTAATTGGATACGGCGATTTTGACAAGTCGGTTACATGGGATATATATGACTATTCTGCAGGTACAACAATATCTCAAGACGGCGTCTTGACTGTCGGAATTGATGAAACGTCAACAACAATAGGAGTTGAAGCAAAAAGTAAAGGCGGTTACTTGCGTGAAATACCGGTAACCATAATAGACCATACGCACACAACAAGGCTTGTCAATGAAACACCGAAAACCTGCACGACGGACGGAAATTTCGAACATTACAAATGTAACGTTTGCGGAGATTTGTTTGAAGACGCAGGAGCGGGCAAATCGCTCCCCGAAGAAAAAGTAAAAATCCCTGCGGGACACGAATACGGTGATTTAGTGCCAAAGCAAGAGCCTACCTGCAAACAAACGGGTATGCAAGCGCATTACAAATGCTCGGTTTGCAACAAGTATTTTGACGAAAGCAAAAACGAAACAACCGAAGCAGCGTTGACTATCCCCGCAACCGGCGTTCATACATTTGGCACGCTTATTGAAGAACAACCCGCAACTTGCAAAGCAGGCGGTATGAAAGCACACTACAAATGCACAGTGTGCGGAAAATACTTTGACGCGGACAAAAACGAAACAACCGAAGAAGCGTTGAAAACTCCCATCAGCCCATACTACGGGCATAGTTTTGGTTTTTGGGTAGAAGAACAGTACGCAACTTGTCAAGCCCCGGGCAAAAAAGGATACAAGCATTGCAGCATCTGCAACAAGGATTACGACGCAAGCAATACGGTAATTACCGATTTTGTTATCCCTGTCAATCCGGACGGTCACGAATTGGGTGATTTGGTTGCAGAAGTTCCTGCAACGTGCAAAGATACCGGTGTAAAGGCGCACAGAGATTGCAATTTGTGCGGAAAACATTGCGACCCGATAACCCGAAAAGAGATTGCGGACTTGACTATTCCCACCACAAACAACCATACCTACGGTGAGTTGATTCCCGAAGTGCCTGCAACAACGGAAGACTTTGGCGTGAAAGAACACAAAGATTGTACGGTTTGCGGAAGACACTTTGATAAAGACGGCAACGAAATCACCGAACTTAAAATTGCCAAAATCGGCACGCATAACGTGGTAATAAACGGCGAAAGCAAATTCTATGCACACGGCGAAAGCGTAACCGTAACGGCAGAAGATAAAGAAGGCAAAGTATTCCAAGGCTGGCAGGACGAAACCGGAAAAATCGTCAGCACCAAAAAGGAATATACCTTCAAGGTAGAGGGAGAAAAAACCCTTACGGCTGTATATGAAGATAAGTCTTCGGGCGGTGGCGAAATCACCCCGCCTGCTAAAAAGGACGGACTTTCGGG
>USKH01000221.1 GCA_900555125.1 uncultured Clostridium sp. | reverse complement strand
TAATAAAAATAATGTCTTTGCAAATACTGTTTTTATGTTTAAGCGCGCAAAAAAAAGATTTCTGGCGGTATGCGTGCCGCTTTTTGTCATATTGCCGTTAGCAATATCGGCAATTATTTTGGAACCGGTTATACCGATAGCCGGCTTTGCTACGTTTGACGAAAACAAAATTTCTTTTAAGGCCAAAACGGTTACCGTATTCGGTTATGACGGAAAAGAAATAGGCATAAGCAGACAAGCCGGTGGCGTAGACTATGTTTACTTCGACGAACTGCGCGATTATACGCCCGCTGCTTTCGTTGCGATCGAAGACAAAAGATTTTATTCGCACAAAGGCGTCGATTGGATACGTGTTGCCGGCGCTTTGAAAAACGATTTGTTTTCTCGCGGTTTTCGCGAAGGCGCAAGCACAATCACTCAGCAGCTTGTTAAAAACACACATCTTAGCAATAAAAAAACGATTAAACGAAAAATAGAAGAAATCAGAATAGCGCGAAAAATCGAGCGAATTTATTCTAAGGACGAAATACTTGAAAAGTACCTCAATATCGTATATTTCGGAAACGGAATTTACGGTATCGAAGACGCCGCCGAACGATATTTTGCGAAGCCTGCCTCGGAATTATCGCTTGCCGAAAGCGCCGTGCTTGCCGGAATAATTAATAATCCGAAATCATATAATCCGGTTAAAAACCCCGAAAAGGCAATTAAACGCAGTCAGATTGTTTTAAAGCGCATGTATGAGCAAGGAAAAATAGATAAAGCTCGGTATATGGAAGCATCAACTTCTCCACTATCATTCAAAATTACGGAAAAAAAGTCCGGTTCATATACCAAAAGTGTACAGGCGGAAGCCGAAAAAATACTTTCGGAGCGAAAAATATTTTTAAATGAGTATAAAATAATTACATCGGGGAATGGCGAGCTTAATGAAAAATGCGAAAAAATACGCCAAAAATATTCGCTTGCCGATGCTACGGCGGAAATTATTGTGTGTGACAACAAATCCGGAGCATGTATCGCCAGAGCGGGAAGTTATAAAAAAATTTTACGTTCTCCCGGCTCAACGATAAAACCGTTTATCTGTTATGCGCCGGCGTACGAAAAAAAACTAATTTATCCTGTTTCCTCCATTGTTGACGAAAAAGTTTGCTACGGCGGTTATTGCCCCGAAAATGCGGATAAAAAATATCACGGCAACGTCAGCGTAAATCAATCGCTGATAAATTCGTATAATATCCCGGCGGTCAAATTGCTGAAAAAGTGCGGCGTAACGTATGCAAAAAGCGTTGCGGAAAAATGCGGAATTACGTTTGATGCGGACGATAATTCGCTTGCTCTTGCGCTCGGAGCGATGAAAAAAGGAACCGGACTCGAAGAGCTTACCGAAAGCTATTCTACGCTTGCGCGCGGAGGTGATAAGCTTTCTTTTTACGGAGCGTGCGCCATTTTCGATAAAGACGGAAAATGCGTTTATTCTCATCGTTCCGAAAAAACAAAAGCCATTGGTTCGGATACGGCTTTTTTGATTACCGACGCACTGCGTACATGCGCTACGGAAGGCACGGCTAAACGCCTTAAAAACTGTACTTCCGGCGAAGTTGCCGCAAAAACAGGAACCGTAGGGACAAGAAAAGGCAATACGGACGCTTACTGTATTGCCTATACTCCTCTTTATACCGTTGCTGTTAGAATTTCCGCATGCGGCGACAATTTATTGCCTAACGAAATTTGCGGAGCCACCGTTCCTGCGTCGATTGCGGCAGAAATTATATCCGGGTTGCCTTCCGGCGGGAAATTCGAAATTCCCGATTCGGTGGTTGAAATCGAAATATCCGGCACAAAGCTTGAATCGGAGGGAAAAATTGTCCCGGCTTCGGCATGCGAATACAAAAAGAATACCGTGCGCGCCTGGTTCAGCAAAAACAACGTACCTTTCGTGTATGACGTGTGGTTTGACGGCCGATTAGATTATTTCGATAACTTCGAGATTGTTGACGCTGTCCTCGATTAACGCGTCTACGTCGCCCAGTTTTTTAAGCTCGCGTTCTGCGTTTTTAAGTTTGGGGCGAGTTATGGGATCGTCGGGCAGAAACACCGTGCAGCAATCCTCGTAAGGCTGAATAGACGTTTCATACGTGCCTATTTTTTTGGAAATTTCGATTATTTCTTCTTTATTGCTTCCGATCAAAGGTCGGAATACCGGCAAACATTTAATTTGCGAATTTGTAACCGTAATGCTTTCAAGCGTTTGCGAAGCTACTTGCCCCAGACTTTCGCCGTTTATAATGCAGCCGCATTTTCTTTGAAGTGCAACCTTTTTGGCAATTCGCATCATAAACACTCGTACGAGAGTTATCATGTACGACGTATCGCATTTTTCGTGAATAAGTTCCTGAATTTTTGTCATCGGTGCGCATAAAAGCGTCACCGGGCCGGTATACGGGCGTAAAATCTCGGCAAGATGACGAACTTTTTCTTTTGCCATTTCGCTGGTGTACGGATAGGAATGAAAATGCAACATATCCAGTTTCAAGCCGCGT
>USKH01000220.1 GCA_900555125.1 uncultured Clostridium sp. | reverse complement strand
CATGCACATGACAGCCGTTGTTAAAATCGAGTAAGTGGAAGCGTTTTTGGAAAGCGCTACGCAGCTTATCGATTCGCCGTAAGTGGTGTTCGCGCATCCGCCGAAGAACGCGCCTACAGCCGAGCCTACGCCGTCGCCTAAAAGCGTGTTATGAAGACCGGGGTCTTCGAGAAGGTCTTTTTCAACGATGTTCGAAAGGTTTTCGTGGTCGGAGATGTGCTGAGCGAGTTCTACAACCGCGATGGGTACGAAGAGAACCGCAAGGTTTCCGATTGGCGCGCCGTTGAGAGCTTCGGTTTTACCCTGTCTTATAGCTTCAAGGAAGGTGAATTTGGGATAATCGAAGAAACTCTGGAATCTGATGGGAGCGAAGCATTCCTTTATAGGAGTGAAATCTACAATCTGCATCGATTTAACGTTTGCCGCGAGACCTATGCAGGTGATGAGAATTGCGAATACGAGACCCGCGCCGATACCTACGATGAAGGGGATAAGTCTTATCGTCTTTCCGCCTTTCGTCGAAGCGACTACGATTGCTATGAAGGTTACGAGACCGACGAGTATGTACCAGAGACCGTATTCCGATCCGCCGTTATACATCATCCAGTTTCCTGCCGTTCCCGAAAGGGAAAGACCGATGATTGCAAGGATAGGTCCGATAATTACGTGGGGAAGAAGTTTTTTAATCCAGCCCGAACCGACGAGTTTGATTATAAGAGCGAGTACGACGTAAACAAGACCTGCAAACGTAACGCCGATAATCAGACCCCAGTAACCGTAGTTCTGAGTTGCGGCAGCGGAAAGCGCGCCGAGGAAAGTGAAGGACGAGCCGAGGAATACAGGGCTTTTGAATCTTGTGAACAGAAGGTATACGATAGTTCCTGCGCCTGCTCCGAAAAGTGCCGCGGCGGGGTCACATTTAAGCCCCGTGCCGCTTACGATCATGGGAACGAGCAAAGTTGCCGCCATGATTGCGATCATCTGCTGGAACGCGAACACTAAGTTCTTGCCGAAAGACGGTCTGTCTTTGATGCCGTAAACGAGTTTCATAACGTTTCTCCTTTTTTGCCGATTTTGTCGGCTTAAGTTTTTTCGAATCTCCCGGGCATTCAAGACTATCGTTATAGGCTTTGCCTTGAAATTCCTTATCGGAACTTCTTCGGCTTAAAAAAACGCCTTGCCCGATATGGGCAAGGCGCAATAAACGCATAGTAATAAAATCACCGATCTTGCCGATATCTCTGTATCGCCTTTAAAGATTCATCGTACATATGATAGCACCTTAAAAAGATAATGTCAACCGATTTTCAAAAATTTCTCAAAATTTTTTTTGAAAATCTTTTTGAAAGTATTTTTGAAGAGTTTCGGTATACGTCCGGCTGGCATAGTGTTTTCCGCTCCGACGGAAAATCTCGTAATACTATAATATGTCGCTTTTTTTGTATTGTCGATTAAGCAAATCTACAAAGTTGTTTTATCAAAAATATCGTCGAAGTTGGTACATTCGATATATCTCTCAAAATATTCGGGTAAATTTGATTTGACCCATTGCTTAGGTTTTTCTTCCGCTATATCTTTAAAAAATGAATGATTTACTAAAAAATTTATAACGAATATCGCAATACCGATAATCGGGAATATAGTATTCTCTAACATATCTAATGAAAAACGATTGGAATTGTCGGTTTTATTTATTTGATGCATCATATAGGCTTGACTGTTATCGACGACGAAAATGCCTATAAAAATAAGTCCGACTAAAACTAAAATCATTTTGAAGATGGTTCGTTTCAGACATTCGTTTTTTAAAGTGCTATCTGTATAGTATACTTGCGATTCGGCACCCAGCATTACGCAATCCGATACTTGAAATTTTTGCTCGGTTGACAAACATGTTGTATCGATTGTTAAACTTTGTTTTATTTTTTCGGTTAAGTCTATTTTGTTTAATCTACACCATTTTGCAAATTTTTGACAATAGCATATTTCCCGAAGATCGTTGAACGGAATAAAAATTGCAAACATTATTATTCCTAAGATGGTTAAAATTTTTATTTCGTTTACATCATTTTTAAAATTTGCCAGCATTTCTATTTTTTTATCAAGGTCTGCCAAGGAGTCGTTAGGGTTATTTACCGAATTTATGTTCCCTCCATACGAAAAGATTTTATATGCGGCGATTCCCCAGATGATAAGAGCGATTGCGGCAACTATATAAGGGAGTATTGCGTAACTTAACAGATTATTTATTAGAGATTCTGATTTAAATTCGGTACAAAGCTGACTTATGGTTTTATCTGACTTAATATCTGATTTTTCTTCGTTTTCTTTTTTAAAAATAAACCCGCATTCATCGCAAATCTCGGGTTCCCCGACAAAGGCTTTTCCGCATTCTTTGCAATATGTTATCTTGCATCCGCAGTGGATACATTTTGTAGCGTGACTTGATATTTTTTCTCCGCATTCCGGACAATTTATAATAGCCATAGTTTTTTCCTCATAATTTTGAAATATCTAAATCGATATTGTCAAATTCCTTTTTACTT
>USKH01000219.1 GCA_900555125.1 uncultured Clostridium sp. | reverse complement strand
ATAAATAGAATAATGTGTTCCGACGGGATAATCCCGCATAGTAAAACAGGAAGACGAGTCAAATAATATAAAAACAAAACGAAAGACTTTTTGCATAACTTTCGTTTTCTTGCTTTTTGTGCAGACAAAAAACACAATAAAAAAAGCATAATTTTAAAAGAGAAGGTATTGACAAAAGGTTATCATAGGTGTATAATTAAGGCAGGAACCAAATTATAACATCGGAGGGAAAAGGATATGAGAAACAAAAAGCTCAACGTTTTTGTAAACCTTATGCTGGCGACGGTAATGCTGTTGACGTGCGGCGCCTGTGCGCCGAGCAGCGGCAGCACCGAATGCGAGCATGAAGGCGTATTTATTTACAATGACGACGTGTCGGACGGGTACGGCACCGAAACGGGCGTTTGCACGAAGTGTGGTCAGACGATTACGAGAAAGATAAAAATCGATTATACCGGCGGGGCTGTCTGCTCACCGAAATAATATTGCAGGGCTACGGCACCGACGAAGATAAGGCTGTGCTCGTTGCTATGATCAAGAAGTTCAACAGCTCTTTGTACGCTCGCCGAAACGACCTGACGCTGCGTATGACCCAGTTCCTTGCGGACTCCGTCTATGTACAGGGTATCGAAGCAGGAAACACGCTTTCTTCGGATAACAAAGTCGATATTATTTTCGTAAACGACAGATATCTCAAGAAATGGGCGAATGAAGGGTTTATGGTACCGTTGCCGCAGAAGCATTCTTCCATGCTCGACGGTATGTATTCGGGCCTGAAATCAAGCTACCGTTACAACAAAAACGGAGCAACGTCCGATGAAGACGACCCGCTTTGGGGCGTGCCGGTGGCAGCTTCTTCGACGGCTGTTTACTACAATCGCCGCGCAATGGAAAACGCCGGAGTGATAGTGATCTCGGTTGCAGACGACGTGGTTACCGAGGCAAATTTCGATAAGTTAGTCGCAATGTATGCGGGCTTAACCGAGGACATGATCGGCAAAAATCTTCTCGATTTGTGGAACCAAAACAAAATTGCAGATAAGTTCGGACAGTATCGCGACGCTTGCGGAAACCGCGACGGCAAAACAAATTCCGGAGCCGGCTTCGAGGCGGACGTGCTTGCAAAAAACGATATCGTCGTTCCCGCAAAGGGCTATTTCAGACAGGACTGCGAAAACAACTACTCCGCAGGCAAAACGTGGGTAAACCCCAATGCCGAGGGCGTGAACAAAACAGTAAAGGTGTTCAACGCGTCGATTGCCATGAACTGGGACGAACTCGAAGACCTTGCGCGGCTTTTGTCGCAGGCAAATATAAATAAGAATACGCACGGGCGCACGACTGCGGCGGGAAGAAGCGAAGCCACCGATTACGGCTACTACAACCAGTGGAGCAACGATTACGTCCGGTCGGTGGGCGGCGACTTTTTGAAGGATCTTACCGGTGAAGGGACGTGGGCGTTCGGACTGGACGATTGGTCGGCAAACTACCTCGTAACCGCAAACGCGCTCGATAAAACCGACGAAAACGGAAACAAGTACTATCTCGGCGTAAACACCGGCACGCATTACAAAGCGGGCGATACGCTTAAATATCTGGATAAAATGGACGTCAAAAAGTTTGCCCCAATAGTCGGCGAGGATGGAAATTATCGCACGGACGAGAACGGGAACGTCGTATTTAACGACGGAGATATGCTTATTCCGGCTGAAAACGGCGGCGTACGCATTTATAATCGCGAAACAGGCAAAATGAGCGAAGTGCTTGGCGGCACTCCCGAGTCCGCAACTTACGACGGCTGCATAAGAGCCGAAATCAAGGGAAACGCAACCGACGATATTTCCGCTAATCCCAATGCGAAATTTATCGTTCTCCCTTCCGCTAAGGCGGCAATGCAGAGATACGGAAGCATATCGGCTAAAGAAACGGGCATTTTCCCCGAAACAAGAGGAACTCAGCCCGGGTTTGACACCATTAAAAAGTTTGCCGAAGGAAAAGTTGCCATGGTGGTTGAGCACAGCTCGGAAAAGAACAGACTTAGCGCAGCCGCAAAAGAAAACGACGTCGAATGGGGCGTGGCTCCGCTTGCCGTGTACAAAGAGTACAAAAATCCGCAGTCGAACGACGTAACCGTAAAGGCAGAGGGCGTAAAGACGGGCGTCGGCGAGTCGATTGCGCTGTGCATAACGAAGACCTCGAAAAACGCCGATAATGCGCTAAAAGTAATCGAATGGCTGACGAGCGACCTTGTGAAAGTTGCCGGCACGCACGAACGCGCGGGGCAATACTTCAAAGCTCAGGCGGGATCGCTTTCCGTCCGTCCCACCACCGAACAGTATTCTACGTTTATCAAGGAAGATGAAAAAAATCTCAACCTCGAACTTTTCTTCGACGCGCTCGAATACGAACGCCCCGGCGAGTGGAGCTACCTTTCCGATAACGCATGGTATGACGACGTTTATTCATGGGGGCAAAATCAAGGCTCGTCACTTTCCGTTAACTTGGCACTCGTGAAATACTCGTACTTCTTCGGCGACGGACAATATCGCTTATTGTACACC
>USKH01000218.1 GCA_900555125.1 uncultured Clostridium sp. | reverse complement strand
TTTCTGAGCTGTTTGAGATAGTTATCCTCGCGGGTTATTTCTTTTTCGGCAAGCAGAACGAGATTTTTCCCGCAAAGGTCGTCGCGCTCGCGATCGGCGTCCGAATAATTTTCGGCTTGCTTTTGCAAAAGCTCGAAATACGAAGTCTTTTTTGCATATTTCCAGAAATGATCGGCGTATTCGCAGTTTTTGTAGTGCCACGGCTTGGACGTCATTATGTAGTGAAATATCGCCACCTCTCTCTCTTTGCAGGGAATACCGTCGTAAATTTCGGCGTTCCACTTGCCGTGAAGAAGCTTTACTCTGTCCTTAAAAAGCAGATTAAGGTAATCTTCGTCCTGCGTTACGACGAAATCGTATACGCCAAGCAATTCGCCGAATTTTTTGAGAATATTATGTTCGCGATACCGGGCGGCGTTTATAAGCAGTACCCCCGCATTGAAATATGCGTATTTGTCTATTCCGAGAACCTGCTCGACGTACGCGCCGAAAGTATCGTTGTGCGACATTACTCGTTCGTGAACGGCTCCGGCGTACATTCCGTCTATATCCGTATCGAAAAGTTCGGAAATATCTTTTTCCACCACCGTATCGCTGTCGATGTAAATGACTTTATCGTACTCGGGGAACATATCGGCGATAAACAGGCGGTAGTACGTGGTTTTGGAGTAATAATCGCGGATGGGCAAGTCGCTTGTAAGTTCTTTAAGGTATGGCGTAACGTCATCAAACGTCACGTCGCAAAAGTCGGTTTTCATGGACAGAATTTCTTTTCTGTTTTCGTCCGACACGGCGGTTACAAGAAAATGAACGTCGTAACGACGTGTTTTGGCGCAATTATCGAGAAGTGAGCGCAGCGACACTGCCGCGAACGCAATGAAATTATCGTCGCAGGCATAAAAAACGGGAATTACTCCGTTTTTACGGTCGGTCGATTTGTTTTTTTCGATTTTTTTCATTTGGATTCCTCAAACAATTTTTTATAGTAGTCGTATTTTTGATAAATATCGTCAAAGCAGGTGTAGCCGAACACTTTGCGCACTTTTTCCACGTGCCACTGCTTTATATTGTCGGTATGCGGATAGGGAAAGTAAAAAAGTCTTTTGCTGAAATGTCTGACGACGGTGTGTTTGTGCAGAAATTTCTGATCGTTGAACTTTTGCGGCAGCATTTTCTTTTTAGCGGTACTGCGGATGATTGCGCTCTGGTCGGCAAACGGCAGTTTTTTCTTTTTAATGAGCGCGCGTGCCTTGCAAAGCAATCCTGTTTCCTTAACCTTGTTCATGTTGAACAGCATTACTCCGCCGTTGATATAGTTTGGGTTTACCAGAAATTTGCCGTAATGGTCGCGTGCCGCAGCGTATTCGACATTGCTTACGTCGATATCGTACAAAAGCGAGATATCGCGATTAAACATAATATCCGCGTCAAGATATAAAAGCTTTTCGGCCGGGATGTCCGCTTTGTCGGCAAACAGACGCAAAAGCGTGTACGGCGAACAATAGGCGCCTTCGTTGGGACAAAAAGCAAATTCGCTTTCGTATAAGTCGGTAACGTCTATCTTTTCGACGTCGTTATCCTCTCCGTATTCACGCATTACCGAGCGCAGAAAATCTATCCGTTCATCGGATATTGCCGTATATTCGGGCTTTACGCGAGTAAGGTTCATCGTAAGCACGTAAGCTTTTACAGGTCTATTCACATCCGAACGATGGAAAATCGACAACAGGCATGTGAGTATCCCGTCGAAAACCTTGTCGTTGCCGGCAAATAAAAGATTAATCATCGTTTAGCTCCTCTTGGTTTTCATCCGCTTTTTTGTAGATTATTCCGTCGTAATCACTAAGCTTACTGCGGGCGCACATCGCCTCGTAAACTTGATCGCGGAGTTTTTTTCTTGCCGCCGGAACAGGCAACGTTTTATCGGGAAAAAACGGACCGTCGACGTACGTGATTATTTTGGGCGTGAACAAATGTTTACGTTTTTTATACACGTTGGTAAAAGCATACACCGGCGTGTCGTATCGAACAGGATATCGGAACGACGCTTCGGTAAACGGACGAATACCGGTGTAATAGGGCCATATGTGAGCCTCGGGATAGATACAGATTACACGACGCTGCTTTAATCGTTTTTCCATTGCTGCGGTGAAATTTTTGCTTGCCTCTATTCCGTCCGGAAGCGGAAGCGCGCCTATGTACGGATTGATTTTTCCGAGAACGGGCATCGACACGTTTGCCGCATGTACGACGACGTACACTTTTTTAGGGCTGCACACCATAGTGGGAATAAACGGATCGGCGGCTGCGCTCGTGTGGTTTGCATAAATGAAATATGGTTTTTTCTGACCGCGTAAAACTTTTTTGTTCCTGATACGGTGAGCGAATTTGCTTTTCAGAAAAAGCCACGAGAGCGGCTGAGCCACTATTCTGTACATAAAGAAAGCGTACGCGCGCTCGAAAAAACCGTCGCGGACATATCGATAGTTTGCGTCGATTTTTTTAGGCGTTATTACTGCGGACGAAAACTCGTCGTTGAGTTCGTCGCGATAGTATATCGTTTTTT
>USKH01000217.1 GCA_900555125.1 uncultured Clostridium sp. | reverse complement strand
ACTTTTTATAAAGCTCTGCAACCGTTTCACACACCAGGTATTCGCCGAATTCGCGTTCGGGATAAGACGGGTCGGCGTCCATTTTCAGCACCGCTTCAAACGCTGTAATTGCCACTTCCGCCATTTCGTCCTGCGGCGGATAGGTCGTAAGTCGCTGCAAGCCCAGCCCGGGGGCGCGGAAAATATCCACGAATTTGTTGTCGGGCAGGAGTGCCAGAAAACGCAATAGCTCGTAGCTTATTCCGGCAACCAGCGGCAGGCACAAAAGCCTTATTCCCATAAGCACCCATTTGCCGGGATTGTATCCGAGAATGATTTCGACCAACCAGTTGACAAGTGCGAACACGAGAATGCTTATAATCATCACGAAAAACAAAAAGGTTGTTCCGCAGCGATTATGCCTCGTCGAACATGTCTGAACGTTTTTAACTTCGACGTCCATGCCGTGCTCGTAACAGTTTATCGTTCTGTGCTCGGCTCCGTGATACATAAACGTGCGGCGTATATCCTTCATTCGGGATATTAACAGTAAGTACAGCACGAAAATGACTATTCTGATCACTCCTTCTATAAGTGATTTAAGTAAAACGTTGAGATTAAGCCACTGTTGCATAAAGTCGGCTATCCAGCCCGGAAGCAGCATAAACGCGGCTATCGCGATTACAACGCCCAATATTCCCGATATAACGGTAGCGGCAGTCGACGGCGTTTCCTCCTCCGGAAACGCTTGCTGCGAACTTTTCATTATACATTTAGTGCCTGTTATAAGCGATGAAACAAAGGATATCATTCCGCGGATAAGCGGTATTTTACCCCACACGCCCGTACCTTTGCGACGTTTGGCTTCGGTTACTATTTTGCCGTCGGGCGAGCGCACGGACAGCGCAATCGATGTTGCGCCCTGCATCATGACGCCTTCTATAAGCGCCTGCCCGCCTATCCGGCATACCTTCTTTTTTTCTTTCTTTTCTTTTTTCATTTTATTTTCTCTTTTAAATTTTAGCGATTATTCGGATTGATGATTGTTCGGTAATCCGAGGATGAAAGTCCCTACAGTGAGAAAACAAGCGTTTATTTTCTCTCATACCAAAAAGCGTTGCGGGGTCCGGGACACAGTCGCAAGTGTCCCGGCGACTTTTTTGCTTCTTTTTTCTTCGCTTGAAAAAAGAAGATACCATAAATATTAAACTAAAACCTCATTCAATCTCAAAAAAACGCTTTAAGTATATTTCCGGAAATATATACTAAAAAAGAGCCACACCCTTTTTGCAAAAAGGTATGGCTACACTGTGATTTTTTAGTTTACTATTTTGCGTAACGACGATTGAATTTATCGATACGTCCGCCGGTTTCTGCCTGTTTCTGCTTTCCGGTATAGAACGGATGGCATTTAGAGCAAACGTCTACCTTCAAAACGTCGCCTTAGTAGAACCGGTGACAAAAGTAGCTCCGCATGCGCAAACGGCAGTGACTTCATGATAATCGGGATGTATATCTTTCTTCATAATAGCACTCTCCTGAATTTTTAACTTACCAAACTATTATAGCGACTTTGTTTTTCTTTGTCAAGCGTTTACCCGTATTTTTTGTAAAATATCGTGTAAACAGCCTGAAAATTACTCTTTGGGCGGTATTCTTTCTATGGTTACGCCCGCTTCGTGCAGAAGCTGCATGGAAAATTCGTCCGGATAGCCCTGCTCGTAGACGATGCGCGAAATGCCGCTGTTGATTATCATTTTTGCGCAAATCGTACACGGCTGGTGCGTGCAGTACAGCGTTGCGCCCACGATGCTCACTCCCATACGGGCAGCCTGAATGATTGCATTCTGCTCGGCGTGCGTGGCGTAACACAATTCGTGCTGTGTTCCGCTGGGTATGTTGAGTTTGCGGCGAAGGCACTCGCCCCTTTCCTTACACGACTTGATTCCGCTGCTTGCGCCGTTGTAGCCGGTGGTGAGAATGCGTTTATCCTTGGCAATTACCGCGCCCACCTGTCTGTTTTCCTGAAAACAGCTCGACCATGTGGCAACCTGTTTTGCCATATCCATGAATCTGTAATCCCATTTACTCCACTTTTCATCCATAACGACACCTCTGAAGCGTTTTCTGCATCTATTTTAGCATAATATTTCGCTTCGGTCAAGCATAGAGGCATAATTTGATTTTAAAATACGTCAACGCTCGGAAAAAAAACGAGGCCCGATAAATCAAAACAACATAAAAACGAATATTTATATACCCGATTCAAAACTTTACGTTTGTTAATAATAGCAGAATAGTTACCTTTTTTGGCATTATAGTCTATTGTTTTTTGTCTGTAAAGGCATTATAATAAAATTAGCGATTTTCGTAATAAACCGATTATTTAAAAAGAATAAGGAGAGTTGTATGAAAAAATTCACAAAAACGACGTTGATTATCGTGCTGGGAATTATTCTGTGCATGTTATGCGCATGTAAACCCGGCACAAATACTCCGCCCGACAATGAAAAAGAAACATTCACCGTCAGCTTCATTGTAAACGGACAGACTTACAAAACGGCGACTTCCGACCAAAACGGCAAAGTTGTTCT
>USKH01000216.1 GCA_900555125.1 uncultured Clostridium sp. | reverse complement strand
AGCAACGGCTTTATATTGAGAAGTCCGCCGAAGAAAGCACTGGAAGCGGAAACTCTGCCCGCCATTTTCAGGTATTTAAGGCTTTCGACGCAGCATTCCTGATTCATGGTAAGCTTGTTTGCTTCGAGCCATTCGGCAACTTCGTCAATCGTCTTGCCCCATTCGCGCATTTCCGAAGCGGTTATGCACAAAATTCCCAGTCCGTAGCAGGACATAAGGCTGTCCACGCACACTACTTTGTTTTCCTCATACTTATCGTTGAGTTTTTTTGCCGCTTCCTCGCCCGCTTTGTACGAGCCGGACAGTGCCGACGAGCATGCTATGTACAAAACGTCTTTGCCCTCGTCAAGATATTTGGTAAAACGCTCGGTGAAGGCAGCTTCGTTGATCTGGTTGGTAATGATACGGGTTCCGCCACGGATTATGTCGTAAAACTGCTTGACGGGGATATCCTTCCAATCAAGGTCGGCGGGATAATTTTTATCGTTTATCGTAAATCCCATCGGGATATATTCGATTTGGTATTTGTCGCGCAACTGCTGTTCGAGATCGGCACACGAATCGGTGACTATTACGAAATTTTCCATAAATTACTCCTTTTTATTAAATTAAATTGTATTCTTGGTTGTTATTCGAGAATCAGAATGTAGTCGTACACGTCCTGCCCGCCGTCTATCGAATAGAATTCCACCATGGGATAATTTTTCGATATGTACGATTCGGCCTCGTTGCGCTCGTTCTCGTTTGCTTCCTTGCCGAATACCGCTATGCAGAACTCATGCTCGCCCACTTTCATTTTTTCGGCTAATCCTTTGAAAGCGTCCTCTTTTTTCTTTTCGGACACAAGCATGGTTTTATCGGTAAAGCCGATATAATCGCCCGAAGAAATGTCAACGCCGTTGAGATGCGCGTCACGAACCGAACAGGTTATCATTCCGGTTGAAACGTCGCTCATATCCTCGCGCAGTTTTTGGGCTATTTTTTCGGCATCGTCCTCCGAATAGTCGAGAAGGGTGAGTGCGGAATATGCCTGTCCTATGTTTTTGCTTTCGATTATTATTATATCCGATTTGTCGTAAAGCTCTGCCGCCTGTCTTGCCGCAAGAATAATGTTTCCGTTGTTGGGCAGCACGAAAATATGATCGGCGTTTGTCTGATCGAAAGCGTGCATAAAGTCGTCTGCGCTCGGATTTTTGCCCTGTCCGCCGTCGATAACCACATCGGCTCCGCATTCTTTAAATGCAGAGATAAGCCCCTCTCCGGTAGCAACGGTGACAAGTCCGAATTTCTTTCTCGGTTTTTCCACGCGCAGATCATCGTCGTCGATCAGTCGTTCGCCTTTCTTTACAACCGTGGTTTCGTTATGCTGAAGCGTCATGTTTTCTATTTTAACAGTCAGAAATTCGCCGTAACGCTGAGCAAATTCCAGCACTTTCCACGGCGTCATGGTGTGAACATGCACTTTAAGCACGGTGCCGGTAACGAACGCCACAATAGAGTCGCCGCCTATACTTGTCAGATAATCGATAAAAATCTGAGGAGTAAAGGTTTCGAGATTTGTCTTGGAACGTTGCAAACGCAACAGAATTTCGGTGCAATAGCCGAATTCCATAACGCTGTCCTCGGTGAATTTATCGAAATCTATTTCGTTTTTCACGGTCTGTTCAATCGAATTGTCAATTACGTCCTCGCCTCTGACCGCCGAAAGAGTGCCTTCCGCAATGTACATAAGCCCCGCTCCGCCGCTGTCGGTTACGCCCGCTTCTTTCAAAACGGCAAGCAACTCCGGCGTGCGTTTAAGCGACGCTTTTGCCTCGGTGAAATAATCGAGAGCAAAGCTTTCGAGCGAACTGTCGGGGGTGATTCTTTTTCTCGCATACGCGGCGGCTTCGCGGGCAACGGTGAGAATGGTTCCTTCTACCGGATTGACTACCGCTTTATAGGCACACTCGACGCCTCTGTCGAGCGCAGCCGCAACGTCGTGAAGGGTGGCGCGCTCAACTCCGATAAAGCCTTCCGCCATGCCGCGGAAAAGCTGCGACAAAATAACGCCCGAGTTTCCTCTTGCATTAAGCAACATTCCGTCGGACAATGCTTTGGCTTTTTCCTGCACGGAATTGGCGGCGACGTTTTTCATTCCGTCAAGACCGCCGCTTATGGTCATACACATATTTTCGCCCGTATCTCCGTCGGGGATAGGGAACACGTTCAATTCGTCCACGGTGCGCGCGTGCGCTTTTAAGTTTGCGGCGCCGCTTAATACCAATCGTTGAAAAGCTACGCCGTCAACGACTTTATTTTGCATTTCATCCATTTAAATGGATCCCTCCGTAGTATTTGTGCTTTATAATTATACCAATCAAACATTAACTGAATATAAACTTTTTACTTTCCTTTAACACACCACGTACACATTTACGGCTTTTTGCGACAAAATACGACATAATAACACAAAATACAAACAAAAATACCCCGTTTTTGCTTTCGGGGTATTCCTTCTTTTCGGGGTATTTCTTCTTTTATTATTCTTTACGGGCGGGCAAATCAACGGTAAAATACGTAATCCCGTTTTTGCTTTCGGCTTTTACCGT
>USKH01000215.1 GCA_900555125.1 uncultured Clostridium sp. | reverse complement strand
ACGCTCCGCCGGTGACGTATACGCCCTTTTCGCTGAGATCTGCCGCAAACGATTTCGGACAAGTTTTTATGACGTCCTGAACCGCCTCGGCCACTTTGCTGTAATAGGGCATGAGCGCCTCGAAAACGTCGGTTGCGTATATCGTGCATGACGCGGGAACAAGCGTTTTGGAATTTACGCCTTTTATTTCCAATCCCGCATTATCGTTCGGGTACAGGCTGCCCACTTCTTCTTTGATTTTGCGCGCAAGCGTACGACTTATACGCAATCCGTACTTACCCACGACGTAATCGCAGATAGCTCCGTCCATCATATCTCCGCCGATGCTTACAGAACAGCCTGTTATTATCCCGCAAAGGCTTATAAGCGCGATTTCGGTAGAGCCGCCGCCGATATTCACGACGAGATTACCCGCAGCCGCATCAACCGGCAAATTCATCGAAAGCGCAGACAAAATTATATTGTCCACCATGTCCACGTTTGCTATCCCTGCGTCGTAACACACGTCGCCGTACTGTTTGCGCTCTTCAACCGATAACCCGGTGGGAACTGCCATAATCGCGTTTATACGCGTGAACAGATTTTTTTCGACGTTGATTTTATTTAAGTATTGCCCCAGCATCATGGTTGCCGCGGCGGGATCGGCAATATAGCCGCCGTGCACCGGACGAACTATTGTTGTATTGTCGGGTGCTTTGCCTATTATGTCGGCGGCTTCGTCGCCTACGCAGCCCAACTTTCTTGCATCGTCCCTGCCGGTATACGCTATAAGAGTGGGTTCGTGCAAAACTACGCCCTGATTTTCCACGAAAACAGACGTAAAACACGTTCCTATATCCAAAGCAATGTTTACTCTACCCATTAAAATTCTCCTTTAATATTACTTCCAGCATTTTTACCGGCAAGCCGATAACGTTATCGACGTCGCCGTTCACTCCCGTCACTCTTTCGTAAAACATTTGATCCTGTAAGCCGTATGCGCCGGCTTTATCCATCGGACTGCCGGTAGAAATATATTCTTCTATAAATCGGTAGTCAAGCTCGCCCACCGACACAAATGTTTCGCAAAACGCGTTCGTAAGTTTTTCCTCGTTTTTTACGCACACGCCGGTTATCACCGAGTGAGTTTTTCCCGACAGGCTTTTAAGCATACGCTTAGCGTCGCTTTCGTCGTGCGGTTTTCCCAGGACCTGTCCGTCCATAACCACAATAGTGTCGGCTCCGACGACAATGCCTCCGGTACGTAAAAAAACCTCTTCGGCTTTATGTCGCGCGAGTGCGCAGGCAAACTGCCCGGCATTCATGAAAATTGCTTTTTCTTCTCCGCATGCAGGCACGATATTCGCCTGCAAACCTTTTATTTCCGAAATAAGCTCTTTTCTTCTCGGCGAAGCGGAAGCAAGCGTAATTATCATATGATTTCGAGGTTCTTTCTGTACGCACGGGCAAACTCGGCGGCAGCTTCCGACGCGTCCTTAAGTTCGAGAGTGCAGTCGCCTTCGGTTTCGGTTTTCATAATTACCGAATCGCCGAGAACGTCGCAGTTGATGTCTTTTACACAGCTGTTCATGGTTCTGTCCAGACTTTCGGCGATACGCAGAATTACCGACAGGCGCATAACCGCCGTGAGATCCTCTTCGGTTACGATATCCTTGAACTTGTTCCATTCATTGATATTGAACTCGTCGCTTCTTATTCCCTGAGCAACGAAAGCGGCAAGCACTATTTCGCGCTGGCTTGCTCCGCAAAGGTTGGAATTGAGAATAAAATAGTAGGCGTGTTTATATCTGTTGTAGAATTTGATGCGCGCGCCGGCATCGTGCAAAAGCGCGGCGATACGCAATACTTTCATATAGAAACGCGGAAGTTTGTGCAGCACTCTCAACTGTTTGAAAAGCTGAATACTGAGCATGCACACCTGTTCGGAATGGCGGATATTAACGTCGGAGAAGTACATCGTGGTGTACGCCGAATATCCGAGAATATCGCTTATCGGTTTTTCGATTGTGGTGGGAACGGCGTGATTGAACATAAAGCCTTCCCGTACGCCATAGCCGGAAACGGTGAGCTGTTCAAACGACGTAAGGTCGAAAACGCTTTTTACACAGGCAAGCGCAGCGGGGAAAATATCCGCTCTTCCAGCGCCAAGACCTCTTATTCTGCTGCGTTTTTCGGGATCGAGCACACGGAACATTTCGTAAACGGTGTTAAAGTTATCCTGCGACAAAACGTAGTTGTGCAACATTTCGAGCGGATACTTTCTTACTCTTCTGCTTATTCTCGCAAGGTTACGGAAAGCTCCGCCGCAACCGATAAACTGATAGTCCGGTTCGAGCGTTTTAAGCCATTCAACACGGGAAAGCTGAGTATAGACATACTGATAGATATTGTCCATCTGCTCGGCGGGAGACACGCCGGGGTCCTTAAACAATTCGGTAAGCGTAATGGTTCCGAACGGCAGATTTTCGCGATAAATGATATTGCGGCGATTGTAACATATAAGTTGCAGGCTGCTACCGCTTATATCGACGATTACAGCTTTCGAAATGTCAAGCGAATTTATCACGCCGTAATAAATATGCTGAGCCTCTTCT